>CAYQTV010000081.1:2052-4952 GCA_964420525.1 uncultured Nitrososphaerales archaeon
TATTTAAAAGAGTATATTCCTTACCTAAGTACGGTGTTTTGAATTAAGTTAGTTTTAAAACGAATCGATTTTAGCATCACTACGATGCCTGCTTAAACGAGGAACGATCGTTCGTGAGAGGGTCTTACATAAGGCTACACGCTCTTAATACTAAGCCCTTGAGCTTTTCAACAGCCTCCTTAGCTCTTTCCAATGCAACTCCTCCCATAGCGAACTCCTCCTTCCCTCCTCCAGATCCTCCGAGCTCCTTCAAGCCTCTCCTTAAAAGCTCCGCACAGTTGATGTCCAGCTTTCCTCTCACTATAAACACCTTACATTTACCTTGAGATATCATAGCGTATATTCCAACTGCTCTCCTATCGGAGATTAGATCTGAAATCCCCTCCATAAACCTCCTTTCATCCACCTCTTCTACCACCCCCGAGTAAATTAAGAGGTCTTTAACCTCCTCGGGCCTTTGAAGCTCTAGAAGCTGTTTCGTTAACTTAGCTCTCTGTCGCTTAAGCGCATCGACCTCCTTCAGTAAGGAGTTAACCCTTTCGTATACCTCCCAAGGTTTGCAGTGTAGGGATGTAGATGCGGCTCCCAGCTCTTCTAAGTTCTTAGAAATATCCTTAACCGCTTCATCCGCTACGGAGAAATCTATTTCGTATAGCCCTCTTCTCTTACTTGAGAAATCCTTAACGTAGAAGAGCTTGGCCTCGGACGTATTTTTAGCGTGTTGTCTCGAGCATGCCGTCCAATCGTATCCCTCAACTTCTACTACCCTTACTTGACCGCGTATCCTTTCTTCATACGCCCTTAAATTGGGGAATCTAGATTTGGCTTCATCTAAGCTTTGGAAGAAGTGCTCCTTAACGCTTCTCCCCTCGAAAATTACCCTATTAGTTTCGTATACGACCTCGGATATTAAGCTCCAATCTAGCTTTTCAACCTCCAGGGTTATCTTTCCTCTCATCCCTTTATGTTCGACCTTTAAAGGCTTAACCTTAAGCCTATTTTGAAGCCCTCTCATGAAAACGTGTTCAGCCGTATGGCCTATAGCTTCCCAGTTCATTATTTTTTAAGATAAAAAATAATGATATAATTAAATTATTACGAACCGTATTTATAAGACGAGGGTTAATAGCTAGATGTGAAGGTCGGAGATTTAGTTAAAAGAAGCCCTATTACGGTAAATGAGAGATCATCAATTAGAGAGGCCGCGAAGGTCATGAGCTCTAATAGGATAGGCCTCTTGGTTGTAACGGATTCGAGAGGAGAAATTAAGGGAGTAGTATCGGAAAGGGATATCGTTAAAGCCGTAGCGAGAGGCGAGGATTTAGATTTAAGCGTAATGCGGATAGCTACTAAGAACGTAATATCATTGGAACGCGATGCGGGAATTGAGAAAGCCGCTCACTTAATGTCGGAGAATAGGATTAGGCACTTAGTAATTACCGAGAAAGGAAAGCTATATGGAGTGATATCGGTTAGGGATATAGTGGAGGATGAGAGGTTCATTAAAGCTATAGCTAACTTCTTTCAATCTATAGATAAGAATGCTTAAGAAGAAGGATTTAATTTCAACGCAGGAATGGGGAGTAGAGGATATCGAGCTTTTAATCTCGCTCGCTAAAGATATAAAGAGATGGCGCTATGCCGGAAACGTCCCAAGGCTCCTTAAAGATAGGAGCCTTTTCATGTTGTATTGTAATGAAGCCGTTAGAGCTAGGGTATGCATAGGGGCAGCGGTCGATATTTTAGGAGGTCGCGTTCACTTCATTAACCTTCCGACCTTAGATGAGGAAAGGATTGTAGATATAGCGAGGATATGCGGAAAGGCGGGGAGCGCTGTAGGAATAGAGTTGGGTGAGGAAGCTATAAAACATCCATACGGAATTGGCAATAGCGTAGTAAGGAGGTGTGCTGAAAGGGTCGACGCGCCTATTTTAAACTTAGGAGATGGGATGTTTAATCCGATTCAGGCTATCTCCGATATACTAACTATCAGGGAAAAACTTGGGGATGAAGTTAGAGGGAAGAAGTGCGTAATAACGTGGATCTACAGCGATGAAGTAAGGGGTAGGGAGGCGGTTCAAGACGATATGTTGATAGCTACGAAGTACGCCATGGACGTAGTGCTCACATTTCCTCCAGGCTTTGAGCTAGATGAAGATTTAATGCTCAAGGCTAAGGAAAACGCCGATGAATACGGAGGGAGCTTTAAAGTGGAACGCGATTTTAAACAGGCTCTAATAGGAGCTCAAGTTTTAATTTTGAGGAGCTGGGCGAGCGAGGAGTGCGTTAAGGTCGGGTTAAATGAATTTGGAGGAGATAGAGAGATAGAAGTTCGCGATAGGTACATGGATTGGCTCCTAACCCCCGATTTGATAGATCTAGCGGATAGAAACGTAGTCGTAATTCACGATCTGCCTTTTTCTAGAGGAAAGGGAGCTACTATGGCTATAGTAGACGGCCCGCTTAGCGTAGCCTTAGATCAGGTAGAGAACTTCATTTACGTAAGCGCCGCCGCTTTAGCACTGCTTATAGGAGATGGATAAGTTTAAATACTATAACATGAGGGGCGGCATAAGGTGTAAAGATGCCAAAGAAGAGTGGGTTTAAAGGCTGGAGGTATGAATGTATAACCTGCGGCTTTACAACCCTCGACGTTGGTGCCGCCGTAGATCACGTAAATAAGAACAAGGGGCATCAGCTCAAAAGGGTCGAGCTGTAGGGTTAGCCTCCAGCTCACGAACTGTAAGTAGCTTAGTTCTCAGATACAAGCAAGGCTAGTTCAACTTATCTATTTTTAGACAAGGCTTTATAGAGGTTAATCGATAGTATAAAGTGGATGCATACGTTGTTCGATCCATTGTTATTGGTAAAGGAAGCGGTAAAGAAGAAGATGTTATCTG
>CAYQTV010000082.1:0-4946 GCA_964420525.1 uncultured Nitrososphaerales archaeon
CTGGAAAGGATAGATGTATAGCTGTAGCCTCCTTTATCATTCCTTCTATGAAGATTGTGGTTTCTATAAGCTCTTTTTTCTGTATAAATTCATTAAGCACTAATAGAAGCTCCTGTGCTCTACCTACGGCTGGTACAGGGATAAGCACCTTTCCTCCTTCTCTAATAACTTCATTTATCGCATTAATAAACATCTTTTCGGTCTCGTCTCTCGAAGGCATAATATCGGATTTCGCACCATAAGTACTTTCAGTAATTAATGTCTCTACCCTAGGATAGATATAAGTTGCCGGAGGAAAAAGTCTCGTTCTATCGAACTTATAATCTCCTGTATAGACGATGTTGTGCGCTCCCTCTCCTATATGTAAATGAATGGTGGCTGAACCAAGTATATGGCCTGCATTATTCAGTACAAGTTTGACGTCGCTGGTTATGTCTGTCACTAAGCCATAAGGAAGGGTTATACAGTGACTTATGAATTTCCTAACGTCGTTCATATCGTACAAATATCTTTCTCCTTCCATAGTTGCAACCTTTATAGCATCAGTCAGAAGTAAGGTTGTCAGTGATAAAGTTGGCTCCGTACAATATACAGGTCCCTCGTATCCGAATTTAAATAAAACCGGAAGGAAACCGGTATGATCTAAGTGAGCATGGCTGATTATTACGGCATCTATATCTTCTAGCGAAAGGTCAATAAGGTCAAATCTAGGATACATTTCATGAGGTTCTTTCGCACCTGGATTAATGCCACAGTCAATTAATATTTTGCTTTCTAGAGTTTCAACTAAGATTGCCGATCTACCGACTTCTTTAAACCCTCCTAATGCGGTTATCCTAATCTCATTCCTTCCTGTTAATCTATCTCTAAATATTTGTTCACCTACAGATCTAAGGAAGGCCTTTCTTTCCTGCTCAGTAGTTTTCAAAGTATAGTACACATGTTGGATGCTTTGGGATGGTATCGGAGATGCTTTTTTTATTCTTATTCTCCAGCCTATTTCATTTACAATTTCGTTTACGTTAAATCCCTTATCTGGAGAAAGGAGGTGAGGATTCTTTACTTCAATAATTACCTCGCCTAAAGCTTCATCAAATAACATGGTTGAGACTTCTGCTTCCTTAGGGATCTTATCAAGGAGGATTAAGCGTGCTTCATTTTCATCCTTTCTCCTTTTTTCATCTACTTTAATGACGATTCTCTTCTTTATAGTTTTAACTATGTCAGATATTATAACCGAGTTATTCAGGAAAACTGATGGATTTTGTGTATAGAGGGCTATTCTAGGCCCTTCATACTCTATCCTAACTACTCCAGAGTTAGGGGGTAATAATTCCAAGATCTTATTAATGACGTTTCTTGATTTCGTATTCAAATTCCTGGACAATTACGTTCTAACCCATATAGATGAAATTAACCTTCCTTTTTCCTCTTGTGATAGTTCTCTGAAACCATTAACGTCTATTACAGCTAAATCAAAGCTGTCGCCAGTAGCCGTATCTCTTCTCATAGCAGAAGTTATAGCTTTAACTGCTAGCTTAATACACTCACTTAGTTCCATATCTTCACGATATTCGCTTTCTAAAATACCATATGCTATAGGAGAGCCGCTGCCAGTAGATGCGTATTTCTCACGCGTAAGCGATCCGAACAAATCTATTACGTATAAACTAGGTCCTTGTGAGTCATATCCGGCTACTAAAACTTCAGCTACTAAAGGATATAGTCGGTAGGCGAAGAAGAGGTTAGAAGCTAGTCTTGCAGCTGAAGCAATAGGAAAGGGTTTCTGTCTCTCTATTCGATATATATTAGCGTGATATCTAATCGTTTCTATTACATTTTGTGCATCCGCCACTACCCCAGCTATTGTCATAGCTAAATGATGGTCAATTTTGTGTAACTTCTTTCCCTTTTTGTGTGCTATGTAGGTTCCAGAGGTTACCCTAGTATCTGTAGCTAATACTACTCCCTCCGGGCATACGAGTCCTATGGTTGTTGTACCCTTGTATGGTGATTGTTTGCCTATCAATTTTTATCTACCATAATAAGAATTTAGGACATCATAAGGATAGATAAGGTAGTAGATAAGTTTTAGCCCTAAAACCTTAAGAAACACATAGTTCCATAATAATTGATAGGTTGGATAAGCATCTTATGGAGCTTCCTAGTCTAGTGTTAATCGGATACAATGTACTAAGAAGCTTAGGAGATTTAATAGATTCTAAAGGGATAAAGAAGGGAGGAGTTATAGCTGCAGGAAGAAATGTTTGGAGCAGATATGGACATATGTTGAGAGAAGTGTTAGAGAGTGAGGGAAATAAAACTTTATGGGTGCCAGTAGATAATTCTACATATGAAGACGTACAAAAAGTGGAAAAGGAGGCGCAAAAGGAGAATGCCAATTTTATTATTGGATTTGGAGGAGGAAAGAGTATAGATGTTGCAAAGCTAGCAGCGTATAGGTTGAAAATTCCTCTGATAAGCATTCCAACTAATACAGCTCACGATGGTATCGCAAGCCCCTTCGCGTCTATTAGAGGTTTAAATAAACCATATTCTATAACAACAAAACCCCCTCTTATAGTCGTCGCTGACTTGAAGTTAATTCTAAAAGCTCCTCAAAGATTAATTTCAAGTGGAGTAGGAGATATAGTCGCGAAGTTAACAGCCGTACGAGATTGGGAATTAGGAAGAGATGAGAAAGGAGAATATTTTGGCGAATATTCCGCTAAGCTTGCATTGTTGAGTGCAAAACATGTAATTGAGAAAGCAGAGATGATAGGAAGAATGGAAGAAAGTGGTGTAAGAAGTTTAATTGAAGCCTTAATAAGTGCAGGGGTTGCTGCTGGTATTGCGGGGAGCAGTAGACCTTGTAGCGGTGCTGAACATCTTTTTAGCCATGCTCTAGATATAATAGCCCCAGATAAAGGATTACATGGAGAGAAGGCAGGGATAGGAACGATTATGATGGCAAAATTGCATAAAATGGATTGGAAAGAAATAAAAGAGACATTAGCTAGAAGCAAAGCACCTACTTCAGCTTATGATATAGGATTGAGTAAAGAGGAGGTTATTAAAGCACTTTTGTTAGCACCAAAGCTAAGACCCGAAAGATATACTATTTTACATAAAGTGAAGTTAGATGTGAAAAAAGCTTACGATTTGGCTTCTTCAGTGGGGGTTGTTTGAGATTTTTCAACTTTAAAGATTTCTTGGAATATTACCTCCTTTATATTCTTCACATACTTGAATATGTCCGATGAACTTGCTTTCTTTATGAACTGAATCCCTTCAAGGAAGAAAAGTTCTTCAGGTATCCTTATTATCACTCGCTTATCTTCAAGCTTGATGTCAAATTTTCCCTCCTCGGTCCCAAATCTCCTTGCTAATAATGCCCTTATTTTCTCTTCATCTTCTGTTAACTCTTTTAAGATTTCAATCTCATATATTAATGTCTTACCTGCTAGCTTGTGATTGAAGTCTATTTGTACTCTTCCACTACCTACGAATCTCACGATGCCTATTTTGCCATCTATTTCAACCTCATCACCTACCTTAATTTGACTGGCTTTTTCCCCGAATTTTCTTAAGGGAATAAGCCTTATCTTGCTAGGATCCCGTAATCCGAAACCTTTTTCGGGAGGAATTTCGACCGTTATCCTTTCTCCCACTTTTGCTTTAAGTAATGCTTCATCTACTCCCTTTAATACCCATCCTTCATTAACCGCGATTAGTCTAGGGGCATATTTAAATCCAGGCTTGTAGATCCCATACTTCTTAGCTTCTTCTTCCCAGGTAGTTTCTATAACCTCTCCAGTATCCTTAATCTTGGCAGTATAGTTTATGTAAATTAAAGCCCCTGGATTCAAAACTATCACTGCGCATTCTTAGATACAAGATATATAAAAATTTGTTTTAAGTTTATAGATTTGAAAGTTCTTTTTCAGCTATGTTTATCATCTCGGTTACATCAACCTTCTTTCCCATAATGTTTAATGTCCCTCCTATTGCCTCTATAGTTTTTAGCACTTTAGCCTCAGTAATTTCTCCCATATTCCCGATTCTGAAGATTTTACCCTTTAACTCACCGAATCCTCCTCCAATTACGATATCGAATTTTTGGTTAAGAATTTCCCTGAATTTCTTATCATCTATTCCGTTAGGATATGTAGAGGTTATAACTACGTTAGATCTGAACCTTTCCTCCACGAATGGATTGAGCCCTGCGTAAGCGAGTGCATTGTAGTATGCTTTTGCGGCAACTTTGTGTTTCCTTATTCTGTTCTCAAGTCCCTCATTAATTATTTCCTCAAGCGACTGTTCTAAAGCGTAAAAGAGAGGAATTGCTGGAGTTACTGGAGTTTCATTTTTAAGTAAGAAATCTTCTTGTCTAGCAAAATCGAAGTACACTGTTACCGGAGGATTTTTTCTCACATAGTCTAAAACTTCTCTGCTAACCGATACTAATACCAATCCGGGAGGCATTGCTAAACACTTCTGTGTACCTGCTATAACGATATCTATTTCCCATTCATCCTGAGGTAGGTCATCTCCTCCTAGAATTGATATTGCATCTACAACGACAAAAGCTCCATATCTCTTAGCTACCTTTGAGATGTCTTTTAAGTACCTATAAGTTACACCAGGAGATGTATCATTATACACTACGAATAATGCCTTTACGTCCTCCGTAGACTCAAAGGCCTCCTTTACTCTATCTATTTCAGGTGCCGTACCTAAAGGACTTTCTACCCTTATAACTTCTCCTCCCGCTCGCTCCACTTGCTTTGCCATTCTCATCCCGAATTCTCCGAATATTGGAACAATTACCTTATCCTTCGGCCTTACCACGTTTAATACGGCCGCTTCTACTCCCCCAGTACCAGAGGCTGTAAGGACAAATACTGGATGTTTGGTTTTAAATACCTCTTTTGCCATCCTTTCTA
>CAYQTV010000083.1:0-4914 GCA_964420525.1 uncultured Nitrososphaerales archaeon
ATATTCTGGGGAGGAGGTGAGCGGGTGGGCAGGTCACGGGGCATGTGCCCTGAGGAAGCTCCTCCCTCCGTTCCAGGGGGGCGTGGCGCCGCGAGGCGCTACGGGAGACCGTAGGCTCTGGAACAGAAACGATACCTCCCTCAAGAGGTGGCTGTGAGGGGCTAAAGGCCCGGAGGACCTTGAGGTAGGGGATGAAACGGTCATCCCACGCGGAGCAAGGTCAAACAGAGCCGATGAAAGACCCCTGGCCGAGGCTCGGGTAGACCACTTAGCCGAATCCCGCCTAAAACAGAAGGAGGGCTACGGCCCGCACACCTCCTCCCCCTTAATTCTTAAGAGATGTAATTGGCGGAGGTACCTGTCCTCCCCTCTTTACAAATTCAACTACGCTGAACTTCTTAACCGGTATTACTACGCTCTTTCCGAATAAGCCTCCAAACTCTACTACATCTCCAGGCTTCGCTCCAGGTACAGGTATTATCCTCACTCCTACCGCCTTATTCGTAAATATCCCAATCGCCATTTCATCTAAAATTATAGCTGTAATGGTTTCCGGAGGAGTGTCTCCAGGTATAGTTATCATATCTAATCCGGAGGAGCATACAGAGGACATTGCTTCCAGCTTATCTATTGATATCGATCCTCTTTCAGCAGCCCTCACCATTCCCAGATCTTCACTTAACGGTATAAAGGCACCGCTTATCCCTCCTACGAAGGAGCTAGCCATAGCACCTCCTTTTTTCACCGCATCAGTTAATAAAGCTAGAGCTAATGTTGATCCATGAGAGCCGCAGGAGGATATCCCCATCGCCTCTATTATTTCCGCTACGCTTTCTCCTGCAAATGGAGCTGGTGCGAGTGAGAGGTCTATGATGCCAAATTTAACGTTTAACTCCTTTGCTATTTCTCTACCGATTAATTCTCCAGCTCTAGTTATCTTAAAGGCTGCCTTCTTTATTCTCTCTGAAAGTTCTCTGAAATCTAGTCCTTTGCTTTCCTCTACTACGCTCCTTATTACGCCAGGACCGCTTATTCCTACGTTTAAAGTACATTCGTGTTCCCCTATTCCATGATAGCCGCCTGCCATAAAGGGGTTATCAGGTGGAGCGTTTGCAAAAGTAACTAATTTCGCGTTACCTATCCCTTTTTTATCTGAGGTGAGCTCAGATAGCTTTTTCACCGTCTCCCCCATAAGTATGGCAGCGTCTACGTTTATTCCGCTCTTCGTATCAGCTATATTTACAGAAGAACATACATGTTCAGTTATCGATAGTGCGTTAGGAATGCTATTGATAAGCGCTTTATCAGCTGGTGTCATTCCCTTTTGTACTAAAGCTGAATAACCGCCTATGAAATCAACACTTACCTCTTTAGCAGCGCTATCTAGAGTTTGAGCTAATTTAACTCCTTTATTTTCGACGTCTCTGGTATTTGATGAAATGCTGAAAGGAGAAAGTAGCATTGATATAGGGGTTACAGTAATTCTCTTATTTACGATAGGAATGCCATATTTCCTCCCTATGCTATCTGCTATTTTTACGAAGTTTTCCGCTTTTGATACGATTTTTTCTTTAACTTTATTTTTCATCTTCTCAAAATCTGTATCAATACAATCAAGTAAGCTTATACCTAGCGTTACAGTTCTTATGTTTAAATGTTGCAAGGAAAGCATGTCTATAGTTTCCAATACTTCTTTTAAGCTAATCATTTCTTACACCCTATGCATGTAATAAAATATGTTTTCGTGTTGCGCTAAGACCTGTACCCCCAATTCTTCTCCCTTCTTTTTTAACCGCTCTTGTAATTCTTCAAAACTCACTTTTGCCTGACTAATATCAACTAGCATCATCATTACGAAGAGTCCCCTCATTTGTGTGGACGTTAGATCGATAATATTTGCGCCACACTCGGCTAAAACGCTAGAAACTCCTGCTACAATACCTATCCTATCCTTTCCCAAGACCGTAACTACTATCCTATCAGAGCTACTACTCATTTTGCATATGTTGTAGAGAGGTTATTATTAAAGCTTAATTCCAGTAAAAAATCCATTTATTACAATTGCTTATGAGCGGCTAAACACTCCGAAGGTATGTATACGTCGATTACCTTACCTATACTTCCTCTATCCTTCGGAATTAGGTAATATTGACCTCTTCTTACGCTCGCTTTAAAAAGCTAATCATCTTCGGTTTGTAGATCATGGTTACACTACAGTGGGTCATGTTTATACTCAATAATTTTAGCTTTTAGTTTAATGTAATTTGCACCGGTAGGTGGTGCTACTATTACGTCATCAGGTCTGAAGGTGACTAAGTTACTACTTAGCTTTAGGACGTTAAATCCCAGAAATCTTGTGATACCTTTTGACTCCGATCCATTTAGAACTCGCTTAAAGCCTCTATCATTGCCGCTTTCCCATTAAACAAAAGAGGTAATTTTTATCTCTAAAGCCCAAGCATCATTAAAGTCATGTATCACTACTATTGACGTAATATTTATTTCAAAGCAACTCCTTTATGTATTCCCTAGCTTTATTCTTTAGGAAGACGTTAATAGAGCTAAAGGACCTATTTAATGATTCGTCGAGAAATAGGGCCTTAGGATCGGTAGCTAAAGCGCGAGCCAGCGTTACTCTTTGTCTTTCGCCACTACTTATTTCATAAGGGTACTTCTCACTTACGTGTTCAGGAAAAATATTTCAATTAATTCCTTATACTCTTCTCTTAACTTCTGCTTTCGATAAGTTCATGGTTCTTAAACCGATCTCTATGTTATCCTTTACACCCACATGTGGAAAAAGTGCATAATCTTGAGGAACAAAACCAACGCCTCTTCTCTCAGGAGGAACGTCTACATGCGAAGTACCATTTTTCTTCTCAAATACTACTTTATTATCTGTAACAATTGTTCCGTGATCAGCTCTTAAAATTCCAGCAATAACATTTAATAGTGTATTTTTTGCTTCCATTAGGCCTTAAGATAACTAGGTTTCTCCATCCTTAACGTCAAATGTCACATCGTCTAGAACTTTACGGTCTTTGAACCTCTTGATTATTGATATTTCGTCTATCATGTTCCCATCTATACAATTTTTACCGTATTCCTTGAAACAATGTGTAGAAAATTAACGACATCACGACGAATTGCGCTATTATTATTCATTGAGAATGCATCCTATGCTTGTGTTTGTAAAAAGAACATCAGAAGAGATGCTCTGAGGGCTATGGGGAGGCATAGCAAAGGAAACCAAGAGCAACGATTCTAGCAGGGTTTTTTCCCTGAAATGAGATCTGGACAAAACATACGCTATAGGAAAGCCCACAACTATAGATAGGGTAGTTGAAGAGATGTAAGTTTAACTTTGCCGCATATATGATTTCGTTACTGGTAAGAGCTTCAATGATATCCTCTAAACTACACCATACAAACACCGAGCTTAATACCAAAATGAAGAAACCTACTAGTATAAAGAGCGCGGCATAAAAAGATGGGAAGAGCGTAATCGTTAACTTTACCCGGAAAATGGTGGTATTTTAGCATACGGCGCATACTTTCTAACCTCCTTTTCAGATGCGAAATAGTGATATTTCTTGAAAATATCTCTTGCAAAAATTGAAATCGTAGAAAATTCGATGAAATCTTCCGCAAGATCTGAATGCTTTGAAAATTTAGTGATCCCTAAGGGTATGTAGGTTATTTTAGGTATTTGATGGAAGTTCAGCCAGAAGATTTCGGTGCTTTCAGGATACCAGTAGTGGAATACATGCTATCCTATAACCGCGTCAACGCTACGAGTAACCGGAAGTATGGCGACTTTAGAACAGCTTTCCACATAAACAATTACGTTTTCTTTACACTATTCCACAATTTATTAAACTTAAGCAAATCTATGGCGTACTCACCAACAAGCTGTTTAGATACGAACTCCTCTTAACCTCTAATTATAGTTCAAGAAGAATGGAGCCCCGGGCGGGATTTGAACCCGCGTTCTCTCGCTTACGAGGCGAGCGCATTAACCGGGCTATGCTACCGGGGCTTCTCTTTACCTGTCTGCTATTCATTTATATATCTTTTATTGCCCTATACGCTTAGTAAATGAATGAAAGCGAAGTAATTAAGTACCTAATAAAGAAATTTGGTAAGCCCGGTAAATCCTTCTCCAATTTACATGATGACGTAGCCTTTATGAAAGATGATGGATATCATGTCTTTAAAGTAGACATGTTAGTTGAAAGTACGGATGTTCCCCCGTTAATGAGACCGTATCAAATAGCTAGGAAGAGTATAGTTTCTTGCGTCTCCGATTTAATAGCGAAGGGAGTTAAGCCTATAGCTGCTATGATCTCTCTGGGTTTGCCTAGAGATAAAAGTGATCGGTGGATAAGGAGCTTAATTAGGGGATTTGTCATAGCAAGGAAAGAGTATGATATAGAAATAATAGGTGGAGATACTAACGAATCGAAGGAGTTAGTAATAGATTGTTTTATGTATGGGAGAGCAGATAGGATAGTAAAACGTAAGGGAGCAAGGGTAGGTGATCGGGTTTTAACAGTTCCAGTTTACGGATATACAAAATTAGGCCTTCTCCATTTATTAGAAAGGAAGCCAATACCAAGGGGTTGGAAGAAGAAGGTTTTAGATAGCGTGTTTTTTCCTAAACCTCCAGTAGAATTGGGAGTTAAGGTAATAAATAAATACGCAACGTCTTCTATGGACTCTAGCGATGGTTTATCTATAACACTTAATGAAATTGCCTCTATAAATAGCGTTGGAATACTTATCTATGAAATGCCTACACCAGAAGGATTCATAGAAGCGGTTCTACAATACAATTACGATCCCGTAGATTTAGTATTTTTTGGGGGAGAGGAGTATCAGCCGGTATTCACGGTTAATAAGGAAGAAGTGGGT
>CAYQTV010000084.1:0-4864 GCA_964420525.1 uncultured Nitrososphaerales archaeon
ATGCCCATTTTTTCACTACTGATAATAATTCCCTTTATTCTTTCGTTTGCCACAGGACAATCATTAGCATTCGCCGGCTTAGCATTCCCGCTCCTCCTTCCAATCTTAGTACAAAACGGGCTTAATTTGGGAGGGTTTATCTTAGCTTACACAAGCGGAATGAACGGCATGCTCCTCTCACCTCTCCATCTGTGTCTCGTGCTTACATCAAGTTATTTTGGCGCTAAGCTCACAAAAGTTTACGGTTATGTATTGCCACTGGTTTTAGCAATGGAAGCCGTCGCGCTTATCTCCTACTTCATGCTGTAAATAAACAGTTCCAACTTTTTATGAAATGTTTGGATTTACTAAAACTTAATTAAAATCACTCCATAAGGAATAGGGAGATGCGCTTTATAAGCTATAACGTCTGCGGCTCTAAACTTAGGAAGGTTAAAAGGCTTTTATTGTATAGCGAGTGCTTAGAGGAGGAATGTCCATTATTGATTGATAAATATTCGAGAGATCGTATTGCTCTCTCAGTTTGTATGGAGGAGCTCCATCTAAATATGGTTGGGTTTAAGTTAGCGGGAATGTTGAGAAGATGTCCTCCTGAGGAGATGGTCGTGTTAGCGGTAGATGGCTCCCCTCATTGCGTTCAAATGTTCTACGCTGTCGAGGAAGCTTTGAAGGTCGTAGGCGATTATAAAGGGAAGGTGATATACCTGGCCGTTAGCGAGTGTAAGGTAGAACAGGTAGATCCTGAAATCGTTAAAACCTCGAGATTCCTTACGAAGGTAAAGAAGCTAGCATCGTCTAGGACAAGATGAACCTTATTTTTATGGATTAGCTCGTTTATCTACATATACTTTGCGCAATGTTCACAACAGAAGAATAGCTCTTCATCGCTTACCTTAAGCTTAACGGGATTTTTCAAATACAGTTCTACCACATGTAGCACACTTCATTTCTTTCTTATAACAATGTTATAGTAAGCTTTTAAATGTTTCTAACGATCCTCGAGCTAATACCGCCAAAATTCCTCCGCTCTTCGCATTTTATCATATCCCAGAATTTCATTAAGCTTTACCGCGAAACCAACGCCGATCACGGGAAGTATAACCTCCTAAATATCTTGTGAGGTAAAGTGTTAGGCTTATTATAAGGACATACCCTAATACATATACCACAACGACTCACGCATTTTAATTCATCAAGTATAACGTTTCTCAAATCTATATACCATTCCCTATGCCTTGAATACTGGAGATAGAAGGACTTCCCAAGTAGATCTCCATAAGATATAACCTGTACTATATTACCAAGTCCTTCTCGATTTGCAATTTTACATGGATAATTTTATTGCTTAAATATGTTGTTCTAAGGTGTTTTTGTGATTCTTCAGTCACCTTTGGGCATTTTTAGAGAGTTGTTATGGAAAATCCGGCCTTTTTTAGCATATTTAATACCTCAGCATATGCTACATCTTCAGTAACGTCTTTATATCCTCCTGGAAGAACGAGAAAACAATAATTCTTCTTCTCCGTATCAACTTTTACCTCCATAATATTAACTTTTGTAACAATCATGGATACTCTTCTTTTCTCCAATCTTAAGCGTACCATATTTCTGTAGGGTATAAGTATACATCTTTCGGAAAATTTTCTTCCAAGTATTTTGGCTAACCTATCAAGGTCGATGCTTAACCCTATAATGGAATATATGTACTTCCTAAATTCCCCAGCACTTCCATATAAATTTTTGAATAATTTGCTCAATCTTTTTTGTGATATTGGGAGCACGTCTTCTAAGCCCTTTAATTTGCATACATCCTTTAAAACCAAAATACCAACATCAGTTACTAGAAGCAGATCTAAGCGCTGTACAACATAGGTTCCAAATCTTTTAATAGCTGAAAGAGGGATAACACCCAAAACTTTAACCATCATTCCCATAATCCTTTCAACCGTTTTCCTAATCAACAATTTAAGTTATTTAAAGTCTTATGTCTCCTTTTAGCAATAAGTAACTCGATGTTTAATCAACGTTTTTAGCTTTCCTTTAAACTTCCTCCAGCGTTACACGTTCCCCTCTTCTAATTTCTTCCTCAGCTTCTTTTAAGTAAGCATGTTACTAAATGTAAACACAATGTTAACTACATTTACATCGCTCATCTAAAAACCTCTCTGCCGCTCTCCTTACCTCCTCTCGATACCTAGGGTTTCTGTAAATCCTGTAAATAGCGATTCTGGGAGGAAGATCTCCATAGATCTTAAGAAAGCTTGGCATTTCCTCCATCGCTATATCATACAAATCCCTTAAACTTGCGTCCTCCCCCTCCACGTCCGCTATCTTAAACAGCTTTAGAAAACAATCCCCTTCCTCTCTTTTGTAAGAGTAATTTTCAACATTTTTGGTGAAAAAGCGATAAGGATCTATGCCGAAGGCTTGCATTCTAACGATCGTTGTCTCGTAGGGATCGCAGATCTCCTCTTCCAAGTTAGCTGCGATCACGGTATCTATCTTCCTAAGCCTTTCAATTAGCTCGGCTCTTTCCTCTTTAGGCATTATTCTAGGATCGGTCATTGCGGCTACGTGAAAGCTGATGTTCGATTTCAGTAAATACTCTATTGCCTTAAACGGGACTTCAAAGTAAGATCTATTAACGCCCGTTCTAAGCTCAAATGCTTCGGGTTTCCCGGCTTTAAGAGATACCCTTACGTGAACTTTCCCGAACTTTGAGATCTCCGATACGTAACTAGGATCTAGGCCAAAAAGCGCTCCATTCGTCTCTAAAATGAAGAGCTTGATCCAGTCGTCTTCCTCAAATTTCTCTAGAAGCTTAATAAGGTGCTCCCTACATAGCGTAGGCTCTCCTCCGCTTATCCTAGCCTTCCTTACGTTCCACTTCTTAGCGGCTTCCAATATCCGCTTATAGGCCTCACTTGGACTATAGAAATCGCCAAAAAGTTCAGGAAAATCCCTACTCCACTCACTCCAACAGTAAAAACATCTAAAACAACAACCTACTACGTAACCTGTAGCTATTCCCCTGTACACTCCCGTAGCGTAAAAGGATGTATACTTCCTCATGTCGCCTCTGCAGACGATGGCCTCGGTTCCCCTAACTACATCTAGTAAGTCGAATACCTGGCCTTTCCGTATGAACCTTGGATATCCAGCTATCACTCTAAAGTTAATGCGTTACCCTAGTTAAAATAGATTTAGAGAATTTGGGTTTTAACGTAAGGAAATTAGGGCTAGTAGGGATATATTTATATAGCATAAGAGCTTAAGCCGGTGAGGGTTCGTGGTTCATACCCTAAACGCGAGAAAGCCACTTTCTATTAAGATCCTCCACCTCTTTCCCGCTTCTACCGCTCATAAACTAGGTAAAGCGGTTCTTAAAAATAGGGTTTTATCTAGATACTTCTTGAGGAACGCAAAGCTACCTAAGGACGATAAGCTGAAGGTTAACGTAGCCGGAATTGAGCTCGATAACCCCTTAGGGCTAGCGGCCGGTTACGATAAAGATGGAGAGCTCTATCATACGTTAGGGAATATAGGGTTAGGCTTTCATACCATAGGCTCAGTTACGTTCAGGCCTAGGGAGGGAAATAAGAAGAAGATCTTAATTAGATTAGAAGATGAGCTTGGAATGATAAACTCTCTGGGACTTCCATCTAAAGGGTTTAATTTTATCGTGAAGTTTTTAGAACAATTAAGGGAAAGCGAAGGGAGCCCTATATTTCTAAGCATAGCGCCAACTAATGAAAAAGAATTAGAGATCATGTTAAGAGAACTGGAAAAGTTTGAGAAGGTTAAGGCTGTCGAGGTAAACGTAAGTTGCCCGAACGTTTTCGATAACCTAGATATCGATAAAGCACTTTCTACGATTAGAGCATATCCGAAGCCTATATTCCTAAAGTTAGGTCTCTGGCAGTTAGAAGGATTAGAGGGGTTAATTGATATATGCGAGAAGAGGAAGGTTGGGTTAAGCGTTCTTAACGCCCTGAAGGTGGAGAAAGGCGGGTTAAGCGGTATGCCCCTTTATCCCTATACCTTAAAAGCGGTAAGGAGGATTAGGGAGCTTTCAAAGGATATACCAGTGATAGCCATAGGGGGCGTTTTTAACGGAAAACAGGCTATCGAGCTAGTAAAGGCCGGAGCGGATGCTATAGGGATTTTAACTGCTTTAGTATATCTAGGACCTCAGGGCTTTAAGAAGATAGCTGAGGAGATGCTGGAGATGCTCAAAGCTGAGGGGTTTAAAGACCTAAAAGAGGTTAGGGGATATAAGGTAGAGGTGAGGGTTTGACGGCCTTCGAAAAGCTTTGGAGGCTTTCAAACGAGAAGAGATCGAGGCTAATTTTAGCAGTAGATGAGAGTAAAGCTCTTGAGAATATAGAGGATTTGCTTAAGGAGGTGGAAAGCCTTGTAGTTGGCGTTAAATTAGGGTTTCCGGCGGCCTTTAACCTAGGATTTAACAGGATAAAGGACGTGATAAGCGATAGACGAGATGAATTTTACTTTTTAGCGGACTTCAAGCTTGCAGATATCCCCTACATAGTTAACTTAACCCTTTTAAAGTTAGGGGAGGTGGGGTTTGACGGAGCTACGGTACATATCTTTCAAAGAGGCTTAGAGGAAGCGTTAACAGGAAATGTACCAGAAGCGATAGGAATAGCAGCTATGAGCCATAACTCCCCTTTATTGGACCGTGAATTCATTGACAACTTGAACTACGCTGAGAAGGTAGGAATTAAAGGATTGGTAGTGGGAGCTTTAAAGGAGGATTTAATAGCCGAGGGTAAGAGGAGAGGGTTTACCATTTTCTCTCCGGGTATAGGCGTTCAAGGAGGGAAGTTCGCGCAAGCTATTAAAG
>CAYQTV010000085.1:0-4850 GCA_964420525.1 uncultured Nitrososphaerales archaeon
AGTAGAGAGATTTCCCTAGTTTACTGTAGTCTACGTCATACGTCGTTACTACCTTAACGTCCTCTGGCCTGTAGGGGAAGGAGTAGTTAGCGAATGGTACTCCATAGGGCTCTATTTCTCCAAGCCTTATCCTCTCTAGACCTACGGCTAGATGAGCTGCTACCATACCCGTTCCTAATATAGCTACCTTAATCATCTCCTCATCACCTCCAAGGTTTCAGATCTATAAGATCGGAATTAAGTAAAGCTACTTTTTAACGAGCTAAGAAACTTTTAAATTTTTTGCTTAGAGGAAAAAGAAGATGAGAGCTCTAGAAACTTAATTATTACATAAGTATTGCTTAAGATCGCAATTAATAATAAGGCCTCGAAGACCATTCCTATCAAGCTTCCAATGAAAATAATCAATAGCCTAATATCGCGTGAAGCGATATTAGGCATTCGTCCTATGAAAACTGGATGAATGCCCAGCTCTTTCTCGGATCTAGCGTGAAGATAGCTAACCAAAAGCGTTCCAGAAAGAGACGTTAAGAGAACTACGTATACGAACCAGCTCGATCCTCCTTGTATTAACACGTAAATCGATGCGCCTAAAACTACGACCACATCTGTAAATCGATCTAAGAGAGCGTCGAAAAAGGCTCCAAACTTACTGCTAATTCCGTAATATCTCGCTAACTCTCCATCGACGCCATCAATAATGGAGGAAGTTTGAACTAAAATCCCAGCTACGATTGTTTGGCCTAGCAAGAAGAATGGAAAGGATAACATTCCGATAATCGAGGATATAACTGAAACCTGGTTAGGCGTTACCCCTATTTTACGCTTTATTATCCAATTGGTAATCCTAGAGGATATCTTTCTATTGATGTATTTCGAAACTATGCCATCCGTCGTCTTCCCCTTAGCCATTTTCCATCCACCATACCTTCAATACCTCATTAAATTTTCCACCAACTATTCCGCTTACATCCTCAGGCGTGTCTATATCTTTCCAAGGTATACCCTTTATATCGCAAACCTTTACGCTCATTCCCCTACTTATAGCTGTTTGAACAATATAGCTAAGGCTTATACGTCGCGACTTTTCAAGCTCTCCCTTTAAGTTGAAGACTCTATTGTTCATAATAAATACCCCTACGTCTATGTGGGTATAATCCTCAACCTCCTTCCCTATCTCTAGTACATTGTTATTTCCATTAGCTTTAATTTTGGTCGCTTCAGATACATCAATAAACTTAGGCCGGCTATCTCCTCCAACTAAAATATCTGATTTAAGCGAACCCTGTTTCCTCTTCAACGTTAAGGGAAGGCTAGAAGGGTAGATATGATCGCAAACTGAAACGAAGAAACACTTCGATTTTACATAATTCTCAGCACATAGTAGTGTATATCCGTTTTCCCTTTCCGGATGGTTATTTAAAGCAATTACGAATTCGGCCTCATTAATTGAGGAGACGATAGACCTCGCTACCTTTTCGAATCCAGTTGCTACCACTATAGTAAACTTTTCAACGCCGGAGCTTATTAGACTTTTTATCGGATAGTAAATGAGAGGTAAACCATTAATTTTCAATCCAAACTTTGGAATAGACGTTAAAGACCTCAATCTCGTACTTAATCCAGCGGCTAAGATCACGGCCTCCCTTATGTCATCCTCCATTCTCTTCTGTTAAAGGTGAAAGAGGCTTTAAAAAGTTTCCAAATCCTCCGTTTATCCATAAATGGAACAACGTATGGTTTCGGCTTTCCATAGTATGGTGCAATATTAGCTTAACTATGTGAACATGAAGGTACTAGGGATCTTAACTAATGTTTGATTTCCTTAGAGGAGGATATACGTCGAGTTCTTACTTTGTGGTAGTTAGTTAAGGAGGGAAGAAGAGTTAGGGAAATTATCGAAGAGATATCTCCATTTAGTAAGCGTAGGCAAATACTTCTTCAATATAAATTCAATTTCCAATAAGGTTACTTAGTTACTTGCTATACTAAAACCGGAAGACTTCTCATGAGTTAAGGAAAGTAGAGACGTAGTTTCATTTTTATTCCTTCAAGATGGGAAAAATAATTCTTTTGAAAGCACAATAAATCAGAAAGAGAAGTTTACTTAGATGGTTGAAAATTTGTTCCTGGTAAAATGGTAAGCACTATGCTTCCTACTTTAGCAAAATAGCTTATGATCACCTCTCAACTATCTATAGCTAACATAGGAGGTCTTTGAGCATTTAACTACTATGTTCGAGAAGGTAGCTAAAGCATCGGAGACTCCTCTTCGAGAAATATTATATATCTGAAGGAACCGAAGCAAACAACTTAGCTATCACAGGAGCTGTATTAAATTTTAAGTAAATTTTAAGAAGGACGGATAGTAAACTCCTCTAACTGAGTATTCAAGCTTCTCTTACCACGTCAGAAGGTCAACAGGATATGGCTTGAGGTCATCAAGATCTAAACGCTATGGATAAATGATGATAAAGCTTTCTTAACAATGCTTCAGCGGTCTACTTCATATATTAAAGAAAGAGATCAGAGATATCCATTTCTTAAGCTTAAAGATGGGAAGGGAAAACCTACAATACATTTCGATAATGTACTACCCGCTAAAACCCATATAGGTAATTGAGCTATCAAGGAATATTACATTAGGTACACGGTCAATGTTCATTGAGGATTAAGCGGTCCTGTTAAGGAAGCGATGAAGTCATATGAGAACGCTAGAGAGAATCTATGAGTTTATAAATGCTATCAAGATTTAAAACTGACTCAGCTATTGGTAACATCCCTTTCATACCTCAACTAGCATTAATACTATTTGCTACTAAGAGAACTGTAGGTGCTTAAAAGAGTACTGAGCGGCCGTTCTCCTTAAATATGTGAAAGGTTTGTAATTTAATACATGGAATGGAAGATCGAAACTTCACCAGCGTACTCACTTTTAAAGGTAAAATTAAGTCCTAAAGAGGAAATAACGGCTGAGGCAGGAGCTATGGTGAGTATAAAGGGAGATTTTGAAGTTAAAACTCATACCGGAGGAGGCTTGTTAACGGGCCTTCTTAGGAGAACCCTAGCTGGAGAAACGATCTTCCTTAATACCTATATAGCGAAGGGAGATCTTGAACTGGAACTCGCGCCATCCTTACCTGGGGACATAAAGTATCTGCCTGTGTCTGATGAAGGATATATCGTTCAGGATTCATCGTACCTCGCTCATCATGGAGATATCAATTTAACCGTGGCTTGGAGAGGCTTAAAAGGGCTACTAGCTGAGGGAGAGCTCGTGTGGCTTAAAGCGACTGGAAGAGGAGGGATTTGGATAAATAGCTACGGAGGGATTGTAGAGCACGAGCTAAAGCCTGGAGAAAAAATGATAGTAGACAACTTCCACTTCGTAGCTTTAAACGAGAAGGCTAAATGGAAGGTGAAGAAATTCGGAGGATGGAAAACCTTCCTATTTGGGGGAGAAGGGATAGTAGTGGAGGTGGAAGGACCAGCTAAGCTAATTCTCCAAACTAGGATTTTACCGCCCCTAGCATCTGCCTTAAGGAGGTTCCTTAAAACTAGGTAACTTAACTCTTAGCAAGCGAAATCTCGTTTAAAGCTTCTATTAAACTATCTACGTTATGTGCATATAACCACATTATCTCCCTATTTCTCCTTAAAACGGCTATGTAGTTCCTATCCCTATATACTTTAAACCTTAAGTTCAAGCCTTCTCTCATCCTCACCATCCCCTTCTCAAGTACTAAGCCTTCCGTAGTTACCTTGTACCAATTAGGAGCTGTAATGAAGGGAGAGGGAAACAGGAATATCAATAAAAACATTCCAATTAAAAGACCTACTAAACCCAAAAGTACGTATAACATGAAGAGAAGACCTATATTTAACAGAAAGTATAGCGCAGCCCTTCCCCATCTCCTCGTTTTATCTGCATCCTTTAAATCGCTCACTTCATCTTCATACAAAACCCTTTCTACTTGCTTACCTTCTTCTTTCGACACATACCGACTTAGGAGCTATTGGTATTAAAACTTAACCTAAGCTCTCTAACGCTATTATCCTCACTATGTCCTTTATAGTAATCAACCCTACCAGCTTATCCGGCCTCGTTCTATCTACAACTGGCAAAGCTTCTAGCTTATAAGTCATCATCCTATCTAACGCCGCTCTTATCGATTCATCCGGATAAGCGGCAATGGGTTCTTTTCCTTCTTTAAAGAGCTCTCTAACGGGACTTTTCTTCTTATTTAAATGCGCTTCCAGCACGCTTCTACACGTTACAATTCCTACGGGTTTTCCGTCTTTAATAGCTACGATAGCTGGATGTTTGCAGTGTATAACCATGTCTATAAGTTCATTAAGATTGTATCCATGTTCCAGCTCTAGTATAGAAAAATGTTTATGCATTACTTCCTCAACTGTTAATAGCTTAAGCACGTCCCTAACTCTACTTACAGTTTCTCCAAATCTCGATATTTCATGACCTCTTATCAAATCTCTTTTAGTAACTATACCTATAAGCTTGGTGGGATTTTCTGGATCTACGACGGGCAATCTACCGACGTTGTGAAGATACATTTTATGTAAAGCCCTATCCAAGGTTTCATCAGGATAAGTAACTATCAGCCTTTTAGACATAACCTCTTTTATCTTAACTTCGCTCACTTCAGGATGCTTCACCTTTAGGATATCGCTGTAAGTGACAATTCCAACTAACCTCCCTTTATCTACGACCGGATATCCCAGATGCCCGTACCTTGCTATTAATCTCGATATATCCCTAATCCTCATATCCGGTGAAACTGTTACTACCTTAGTGGTCATAACCGATTTAACTTTAATCTGTTCAAGAA
>CAYQTV010000086.1:0-4767 GCA_964420525.1 uncultured Nitrososphaerales archaeon
GCTTAAAAGCGGCTCGATTACTAGCGAGGAAATTTCAGCATACTTTTTAGATAAGATTAAGAAGGTCGATCGAATATTAAACTCGTTTATAACTTTAAATGAAAAGGCCGTTGAGGAGGCGAAAAAAGTAGATAAAAATGGGAGGAAGGGGAGATTAGCCGGATTACCGATAGCCGTAAAGGATAATATAACTACTAAGGGCATTAGGACTACTTGTGCATCTCGTATACTTGAGAACTACGTTCCTCCCTACGACGCTGAGGTTATTAGCAGGGTAAAGAGGGAGGGAGGTATAATTATCGGTAAGACGAATATGGACGAATTCGCTATGGGTAGCTCTGGAGAAAACAGCGGATTTGGACCGACGAAGAACCCTAGAGATCTAAATAGAGTTCCAGGAGGATCTAGCAGCGGAAGCGCTGCGGCCATAGCGGCAGGTTTAGCTCCGCTGGCTTTAGGAAGCGATACGGGAGGATCTATAAGAGCCCCAGCGAGCTTCACCGGCATCGTAGGATTGAAGCCTACGTATGGAGCTGTGAGCAGGTTTGGCCTCATAGCTTATGCCAATAGCTTAGAGCAAATAGGTCCCATGGGTAAAAACGTCTTAGATACGGCTTATTTATATTCAATTATTTACGGAGAAGATGAAAAGGACTCTACATCTCTTCCTTCTCCTCCTTTAAGCATTGAAAGGATTAGCGATTTCGAGGCTAAAGGAGTTAAAGTAGCTATCTTAACCGATTTAGTGTCCAGAGTAGACGAACCTGTTAAAAAGATGTTTGAAAGAGGGATTAACTACGTTAGTGAAATAGGAGCTGAGGTAAGCGAGGTAAAACTTGAAGGTATAGATCTAGCCCTTCCGGCTTACTACGTTATAGCGTGTTCGGAGGCAAGTTCGAACTTAGCTAGATATGATGGCGTGAGGTTTGGTGTAGATTGTAGAACGAACTTAAATTGGAGGGATGCGTATAAGGAGGTTAGAAAACTCTTCGGAAAGGAGGTAAAGGTAAGGATCATGTTAGGCGCTTACACACTATCGGCCGGATTTTTCGAGGAATATTACGTAAAAGCCGTTAAGGTGAGGAGGAGGATAAGAGATGGGTTAAAGAAGTTATTGAAGAAGTATGACTATATTGCAATTCCAACAATGCCTGTTTTACCCTGGAGAATAGGAGAGAAGTTAGATGATCCCCTA
The DNA here is from genome assembly GCA_964420525.1 of uncultured Nitrososphaerales archaeon. GTDB lineage: Archaea > Thermoproteota > Nitrososphaeria > Conexivisphaerales > CALBHZ01 > CALBHZ01. The sequence continues at coordinate 1,196 of CAYQTV010000086.1, forward strand.
TACGTGTACCTTTCAGATGCTTTGACCGTGCCGGCGAATTTAGCCGGGGTTCCCGCTATTTCCTTACCAATTGGATTGGTGGATAGACTACCGGTCGGCATGCAGTTTGTAGCGGATGAATTTGAAGAAGAAAAACTATTTGGATTAGCGAAGAGATTTGAAGAGAAAGCTGGAAAACTTGAGGTGGTAGATCTTTGAACGACGTTAAGATAGGTCTAGAAATTCATGTTCAATTAGTTAGCCTAAAGACTAAGCTATTTTGTTCTTGCTCAGCGGATTATAGAGGAAAGCCTCCAAATACTAACGTATGTCCCGTTTGTATGGGGCTTCCAGGAACGCTTCCTGTATTGAACGAAAAAGCCATTGAAGAGGCCATTAAAGTGGCAAAGGCTTTATCCGCGAACATAAGCAACGTTTCCTACTTCTTTAGAAAGAACTACTTTTACCCGGATTTAGCGAAGAACTTCCAGATTACGCAATACGATAAAGCTGGAGGAATACCCTTTGCTACAGGAGGCTACTTGAAGTTAAGTAATGGAAGGAAGATAAGGATTAGGAGAATGCAGCTTGAAGAGGATCCTGGCCGAATATACTATGAGACGGGTATTCAAGAAGCTAGGTATTCCTTAATCGATTACAATAGGCATGGAGTTGCTCTTATCGAGATAGTTACGGAGCCGGATATAAGAGAGCCTAAGGAAGCTAGGGAGTTCTTAGAGAAGCTATCAGGTATTCTAGAGGAGCTAGGGATACCGGTTGGGGAGTATGAGGGAGCTATTAGATGTGATGCGAATATATCTTTAAGGGAGGGAACGAGGGTGGAAGTAAAAAACATAACGGGCTTTTCAGCGGTGGAAAAAGCTTTAAGCTATGAAATAACGAGGCAACGTAACCTAATAAAGAGAGGAATTAAGGTAGAGAGAGAAACGAGGCACTGGGATGAAAGAAGGAGAATAACTACGTCTTTGAGAAAGAAGGAGATGGAGGAAGATTATAGGTACTTTCCAGAACCAGATTTGCCTCCGTTAACTATAGGAAGAGAAGTTCTGGAAAGAATAGAGGGTATCATTAAGCCTATTGAAGAAATTGTAAGGGATTACGTAAAAAAATATGGAGTAGAAGAGGTGGTAGCGGAAAGAATAGCGAGAGATAGAAGGCTTAGAGCTCTATTCGATAGAGGTGTTAAAGATAGACCTGATTTAGCTAGACATCTCGCTAGCCTATTGGCTAATGAAGTTCCATTTTTAATAAAGAGGCGGGAAATAGAGCTTCCTAACGATACGAAAGGTCTATTAATCGTAGCCGAAGCAAAGAGGGATGGATTGGGTAGAGACGAAATATTAAGGCTATTGGATAATTGGTTACATGGAAGGAAAGTAATCTATCGAAAGGTAGCCGTTCTTAAAGAGGCTGACTTGGAAGATATCGTGAGGAAGGTTATAGAGGGGAACCCTAAAGTGGTAGAGGATGCCAAGAAGAATCCTAAAGCCTTGAACTACTTAATGGGTTTAGCTTTAAAGGAAGCTAAAGGGATCATCGATAAGAAGAAGCTATTCGATCTTTTACGTAAATCCTTGGGCCTTTAACCCTGATCACTATTACACCTCCTAGGAATTTGGTAAAGTAGCTTACCTCCCTGAACATCTTCTTAAATAAGCTTAAGAGTTTACTATTAGTAGGTAGTCCTCTATAAGTTGTTAAAATACCCCTATACTTAAGGCCTATTTTACCTAGCTTAAGGAAGGTGAGGATAGGAGAAAAAACCCAGTAGATGAAGATGATAACTCTCTTAGCGATGTTATCAGGTTTAGCGAGATCTAACAGGTAGCCTTCGCCATTTTTCTTTAAAGCCCTAGCAAGCTCCTTTAAACCTCTTTCCCTGTCTATGAAATCTCTAAACGAAAAGCCTGCGATCCATACATCTATACATGAGCTTCTAATGGGTAAATACTCCGCTATTGCCTGTATTAAGTTAACGTTGTTTCCTATTCTTTTAGCTCGACAAAGCATCGGTAAAAGGGGGTCTAGCATAATGATCTCTCCCTTCCATCCTTCAGATAAGGCCGCTAGAGCCATGTTTCCGGGTCCGCATCCTACATCTAGAAGCAATCCCTCTCCAGATAAATCCTTAAGAGCTTCCCTCCTCAGCTTTTCGGATTTTCCAAAAGATAACAACCTATTACCTACTTCATAAACATCCACTATTTCCTCAAGTACCCCTTGAATTTTAATCCACTCCTCTTTCATTCCTCTTTATCGAACTCTTTCATAACAAAGGGTATTTCATCAATTACCATGCTTGCCGTGAAGTGGAAACCGTATTTCCCTCTAGCCCTATCTCCAGCTAGGCCATTAAAGTACGCTGCAAGTATAGCTGCATGTATATGTGGTATATGTTTTGATTGGAAGGCAACCGTCATGCCCGATAAAACATCCCCTGTTCCTCCTGTACTCATTCCAGAATTTCCCGTTTCATTTACGTATACTTCTTCTCCATTAGATATTACATCGATAGGGCCTTTCAATAATATCGTTACATCTTCCTCTTTCGCCTTTTTTATGACCTTCTCAGCCCTCTCCGCGAAGTCTAAGTTAGATAGATCTTCTTTGAAAAGCCTCTTAAATTCTCCAGTATGAGGGGTAATTATGGCCTTTCCTCTGACTAAGGGAATTAACTCAGGCCTTAAAGCATCGGCGTCTAAAGTGTAACTGTGCGAGCTATCCTTTAACTCCTGTAGAAATATCTTTAATCCCTCTAAAGCTTCCTTTCCCATACCAGGCCCTAGTAAAATTGAATCAACCTCCGGCATCTTTTTAATTAGCCTCCTAGCAGATCCCCTGGTAAACTTGAGATCTGGTAAAGGGATAACTATGAGGTCTGGAGAAATCGCTCTAACTGAGGGGACTAAGGGTTTAGGAACGGCTAAGTATAAAAGGTCTATTCCCGTTCTTTGGGCCGCTAAAGATGCTAAAACCGGAGCTCCGTGATATAGCCAGCTTCCTCCTACCACTAACACCCTTCCGTTTTGACCTTTCCTAGAGAACTTTTTCCTTGTAGGATAGATCTCCTTAACCACTTTTTCATCTACCTTCTTAATCTGCACGGCCTTTCTCATAGCCTTCATCTCTTTTATTTTTTGTTTTTAGCGACTCTTCCATAGCTTAATTAAATATCGAAAACGTTAGTTAGGTTGAAGAACAGCTTTGTTTCGCATTCGCTAAAGCATCCTCAACATACGGTTTAAGCCAGTTTAGCACATTATCTGGTTCCTTTATTACGCTTCTACCAAAGAAGCCCGTGTACGCTATATGATCTTCCGTTCTCCATCTGGGGATTACATGAATATGTGCGTGGAAGATAGCTTGTCCAGCTAAGCTTCCGGAATTAGTTAGTATATTCACTCCCTTAGCACCTAACTTTTCAAACGCCGATGCGAGAGAGGAAGCGTAGCAAAATAGCTTAGCTGAAAGGCTTAAAGGCATGGAAGTTATGCTTTCATAATGCGTTTTTGGGATGACTAACGAATGGCCTCTTGTAACCGGATACTTGTCTAATATTACTATAAGACCAT
>CAYQTV010000087.1:0-4744 GCA_964420525.1 uncultured Nitrososphaerales archaeon
ATAGAGGAGGACCCGAAGACCAAGAACTTAATTATAACATATGAAGATACTACCTTAACTAAGTACGTAAGAGAGGAGTTTGATATGGTAATTTTAGCTGTAGGAGTTAGACCGATACCCTTGGAAGGCGTTCTTAAGCTCGATGAATACAACTTTGCGGAAATCAAAGAGCCCTACATCGATCCAGTCGCGACTCCTAAAGAGGGGATTTTTGTGATAGGGATGCTTTCAGGACCTAAGGATATTCCGGACTCAGTTACACAAGCAAGTGCGGCCGCTATGAGAGCCTCCATCCTAGCTGCAAGGGGGTGATGAAAGTGTCTGAGGAAATTAGGATAGGCGTATATATCTGCCATTGTGGACTTAACATAGCGGGAGTAGTAAACGTAAAGGAAGTGGTCGAGTACGTGAAGACCTTGCCAAATGTAGTCGTAGCTAAGGACTACGTGTTCATGTGCTCCGCTCCCGGACAAGCGATGATAAAGGAGGATATTAAGAAGCACAAACTGAACAGGGTAGTCGTTGCGGCATGTTCACCGTCTATGCATGAGCCTACATTCAGAGGGGTTTTGAGCGACGCTGGGTTAAACCCCTACTTATTTGAAATGGCAAATATAAGAGAACACTGTTCATGGGTACATCCGGACGATAAGGAAGCGGCTACCGAAAAGGCTAAGGAGCTCGTTAGGATGGCCGTAGCTAAAGCTAGGCTTTTAGAGCCCTTAGAGAAGATAAAGTCCGCTGTAAGACCTGCTGTATTGGTGATAGGAGGAGGGGTGGCAGGGCTTAGAGCTACGTTGGATTTGGTAGAGAGAGGGTTTGATGTATATTTAGTAGAGAAGAGGAGCGTTTTAGGAGGGAACGCTGTTAAGCTCGGAGAACTCGCTTACACTACCTTAACGGGCAAAGACGTAGTAAATAGCTTAGTAGAGAAAATCAAGGACAATCCTAAAGCTCATATCTTCCTCAATTCAGAGGTAGAAAAGGTAGATGGCTCAATAGGGGATTTCAAGGTTACTGTAGTGAGGAGGTTAGAGGAAGGGAAGGAGGAAAAAATAGAGCTAAACGCAGGTGCTATTATCGTAGCTATAGGATACGATCCATACGAGCCGGCAATTGGGGAATATGGTTACAAGACGACCGATAAGGTTGTTACCCTCTTCCAGCTTATGGATATATTAAGTGAGGATGGTCCAACAAAAGGAGAGCTACTGATAGGAGGCATTAGACCTAAGAGCTTGGCCTTCATACTGTGCGTAGGTTCGTTAAGTACTACCCCGAACGCGAAGCCATACTGTTCTAGGATGTGCTGTTCCGCTAGTCTGAAGACCATCTTGAAGATTAAGGAGAAATACCCAGATATCGATGTTTACGTCTTCTACAAGGATATGAGAACCTACGGAAAGGAGGAAGATCTGTACTGGAAAGCTATAGAGAACGAAGTCAAGTTCATAAGGTTTGATGAAGCTCCAAGTGTTAAACCTAGAGATAAGTTCGTTGAAGTGGAGGCCTTTGATACAACCATTCAAGAAAGGATAGCAATACCTGTAGATGCTGTAGTCCTCGCAAATGGCATGGTTCCAGTTGCAGATATCGAGAAAATAAGGGTTATGTTAAAGATCGGTTGTGGAGCCGATGGCTTCCTCAAGGAGGCCCATTTAAAGCTAAGGCCTGTAGAGGCCTTAACGGACGGTATCTTCCTAGCTGGGGTAGCTACAGGACCTAAGAACATAATTGAAAGTGTAGCATCGGGAAGCGCGGCAGCTGCAAAAGCTGCCACCATAGTGACGAAGGAGGAGATAGAAGTAGAGCCGTTAATAGCAAGGGTGAATGAGGATGTATGTTCTGGATGTGGGGTTTGTGCCGCTCTATGTCCGTATGAAGCAATAACTATAGAGGTAAAGGAAGATGGGAAGCGTATCTCAAAGGTTAACAGCATGTTGTGTAAGGGATGTGGAACCTGCGCGGCTGCGTGTCCATCCGGAGCTATGCAACAATCCGGTTTCAAGGATAACCAAGTTATGGCTCAGGTCGTAGCTGCATTTAGAGGTGAGTGAAGGTGGCGGAGTTTAAGCCCAAGATAGTGGTGTTCGCATGTAACTGGTGTACCTACGCCGCTTTAGATTTAGCTGGAACTAGTAGGATGAAGTACCCGGCGAACTTCAGGGTAATTAAGGTCATGTGCTCAGGTAGGGTAGATCCTCAATTCGTATTAGAGGCCTTTAAACAGGGAGCTGATGGAGTAATCGTAGCTGGTTGTCATCCTGGAGATTGCCACTACGTTAACGGTAATATGAAGACCTTGAGGAGGATGACGATGTTGAAGAAAATGTTAGAGGAAATGGGAATTGAAAAAGAGAGGTTTAGGTTAGAATGGATCTCTGCAGCTGAGGCCACCAAATGGGTACAGGTGGCTAATGAAATGGTAGAACAAGTAAAAGCTTTAGGTCCTTTAAAGCCTAGGTTGGAGGTGAGAGAATGAGCGAGAAGCCTAAAATAGCTCTATATTGGTGTGCGTCCTGTGGAGGATGTGAAGAAGCCGTGGTGGATCTAGCCGAAAGGGTATTAGATTTAGTGAACGCGGTGGACATAGTCTTCTGGCCTGTCGCTGTAGATTTCAAGATTGAAGATGTGGAGAAGCTACCCGATAAATCGATAACCGCTAGCTTAATCAATGGAGGTATAAGGCTAACCGAGCACGAGAAGGTCGTTAAGTTATTGAGGCAAAAATCTCAATACGTTATAGCTTACGGAGCTTGTTCAGCTTGGGGAGGAGTACCAGGACTAGCTAACCTGTACAAGAAGGAAGAGCTACTGAGCAGAGCTTACTTCGAGGTGCCTACGGTGGTAAATGAGGAGAAGGTACTGCCCAGAACTTATAAGGACGAAGAGCTAGGCATTGAGGTCGAAGTCCCGGAAGTCTTACCTAGGCTATTACCTCTAGATAGGGTAGTTGAAGTCGATTACTACGTACCGGGATGTCCGCCAACTCCAGACGTTACATGGAACGCCATTCAAGCCCTCCTATCTGGAAACCTCCCTCCGAAAGGTTCCGTAATAGGGGCGTCCTCTAAAGCTCTATGTGATGAGTGTCCGCTAAACGAAACCAAGCCGGATAAGCTATTAATTAAGGAATTTAAGAGGGTTACCGAATTTACTCCAGATCCGGAGAAATGCCTACTAGCTCAAGGACTGCCTTGCTTAGGTCCCGTAACCAGAGGAGGATGTGGAGCTCTGTGTATCAAGGCAAACATGCCCTGTACAGGATGTTTTGGAATGCTGGATAACGTAAGCGATTACGGAGCAAAAGCGCTATCCTCTTTAGCAAGCATTCTGGATGTAGAAGATGAAAAAGAGGTAGAGAGGCAAGTAGAGGAGAAGATAGCGGATCTAGTAGGCAGGTTGTACCGTTATACGCTACCCGCTTCTAAGCTTGGAGGTAAGTTATTTAGGAGGTGAGGAATATGGTTAAGGAGATAGTTATAGATCCAATAACGAGGCTCGAAGGTCATGGGAAGATAATAATTGTTCTAGATGATAAGGGAAATTGTCAAAAAGCGTACTTCCAAATACCCGAGTTCAGAGGGTTTGAAAAATTTGCGGAGGGGAGAGCCGCTGAGGACATGCCTCAAATAACGTCTAGGATATGTGGCGTATGTCCAACGGCCCACCATATGTGCTCTACTAAGACCCTAGACGATCTATATAAGGTAGAACCTCCTCCAGCCGCCAAGAAGATTAGAGAGCTGTACTACAACGCGTTTATGCTCGAGGATCACGCTCTCCACCTATACATCTTGGGAGGCCCGGACCTGATCGTAGGACCGAAGGCTCCTAAGGAGGACAGGAACATATTCGGAGTTATAAAGAAAGTCGGGCTTGAGGCGGGGTTAAAGGTAATCAAGATGAGGAAGAAGCTGAGGGAGATAATGCAGATACTAGGAGGAAAGCCGATACACCCCGTTCTAGGAGTACCTGGAGGGGTATCTAGACCGGTTAAGGAGGAAGACGCGAAGAAGATAAAGGAGATAGCTAAGGAGGCCGTAGACTTCACGTTGTTCACCATTAAGGTATTGAAGGACCTTGTACTGAGCAACAAGGAGGTAGTTAAGCTAATTAAAGACGAAGGGTACATCGATGAAACTTATTACATGGGGCTAGTAGACGATAAGAACTACGTTAACTTCTACGATGGAAAGCTTAGAGTAGTATCTCCAAAGGGAAAGGAGTACGCTAAGTTCGACGTTCACGACTACGTTAAGTACATAGCGGAACACGTAGAGCCTTGGACTTATGTTAGGTTCTCATATCTAAGGGAGATAGGATGGAAAGGCCTCGTTGGAGGGGAAGATAGCGGAATATTCGCCGTTAATTCATTAGCTAGGCTTAACGCAGCGGATGGTATGGCTACGCCTCTAGCTCAAGAGAAGTATGAGGAAATGTACGAATTCTTCGGAGGAAAGCCTGTACACAATACCTTAGCTTACCACTGGGCTAGAGCGATTGAAATGGTTTACGCAGCTGAAAGAATGAAGGAATTAGCGGAAGATCCGGAGCTTACGGATCCAAACGTACGTAATGTACCTACCGCAACTCCGGATGTAGGAATTGGGGTAATAGAAGCTCCAAGGGGCGTATTAATCCACCATTACGAGACCGATGAAAGAGGAGTGATAAAGAAGGCCAACTTAATGGTAGCTACCCAGCATAACGCAGCTAGGATGGCCCTATCCGTAGATAGAGC
>CAYQTV010000088.1:0-4680 GCA_964420525.1 uncultured Nitrososphaerales archaeon
GTACCCTACCTACGGCCTCCTCCAAGCTCACCTCCTCTACCCCTAAGGGCCTCAATAACGAGAGAGCTCTCTCTACGGCCTCCTCTACTTTAGTGAGCTCCTTAAATCCTAAACTATCCATCCTACTAAGGTATTGAAAGGTCGATTTTAAAACTTCATAAAAGTTGTTAAAGTCTAGATGGCAGCTTCCTCTCCTCCTCTGCCCTGACTTTAACTATGCCAAAGTGTACGGCGCATGATATACAGTAGTACTTCGTTACGACCGTAGTTGGGACGTACGCTCCCTTTTCCCTCAACTCCTTCGCTAAAGCGGGGTCGACTAAGGACATCCTCCTAGTTACCTTCTTAGCCTTATCTCTAGGAATTAGAGCGCCACATTGGCTACAGTGGACGTAATCGCTCCTCCCCTTTCCTCCTTTGCTCCTCCCCCTACTTTTCCTCTTCTTGGGCAAATCTATCTCCACTACCTTAAGGTCTTATTGGGATTAAAAGGTTGCGATCAAAATTGCTAGTTCGTAAAAAGCCTGAAACCGTCTCTGTCTACTAGTCCTGTAGAACGTCGTATAGCTTTTTACACAAATCATACACTTCAACAGCTTTGCTTACGGCCTCTTCAGCTTCCTTCCTCCCTATAGCCTCTTCTGGCGATAAGTATTCTTCTTCACATCCGTAAAAAGCGAGCTCTCTTTTGGAAGCTAACGACCTAGATATTTCCGCTAATTCTTTTACCTTAGACTCGAACCATTTGGGAAATCTATTCTTCACCTCAATTAGTACGTCTGATACGTCGTGTACCTTTGGGTACTCTATTCCGACGAGCCTAAGAGAAGCCTTTAGGCTTAGCTCTACGCATTCTTGGCTAAGTCTAACCGCGTAAGGGTAGTTTCCATCCTTTAACGCGTCCTTTGCATCCTCCAACCTACTTTCGGCCTGCCTAAGGTAGGAAGATGCAAGCTTCGACATCCTATTCAGAGGAAATCACCTCTAGCGGCTTATAGTTAGGGTATAAATCCCAATACCATTTGTCGTCTCCTAATCTGACCCTTTTAGCTCCAAGCTCAAGTAGCTTTAATTTTAGCCTAAGTAGCTGCCTTTCCAAAAACCCTCCCTCATCGTATACGATCTTCGCATCTTCGACCATGTCCAACATTATTATAGGCAACCTTTCCACTTCCTCCCTTCTAAGAGGATAGAAACTTAGGAAAGCGTAAATTCCATTTCTTCTGAGAAACCCGATCTCTTCCTTTACCTCTTCGTTCACCCATTGGAGTCCATCTATCCTTTCTCCTAGGGTTCCTTTAAAGCTATCCGAGACTACAAATAGGTCGAGGTCGCTAGTACTATTGGCGGTACCCCGAGCTACCGAACCGTAAAGGGCTAAAGACGTAAGGTCGACCCTCCTTCTTAAAGATCTAAAACAATCGTAGACCAGCTTTAGATACCTCTCCTGTTTTATAGATATTTTATTGGCCTTGCCAGATGCCAAAACCATAAAGTTTTCCGGATCCAATAACCTGTACAATTTAGGCCTACCTTCTTTAAATACCATAACGATGGATTCTCTATGAAGCCTGCTCAGTACCGCTTTAACCATATTTGCGTTCATGGAAAGAACCTCTAAAGCATCGTTAAAGCTGAAAAGCTCTAACCCAAACGCGTCATAAAGCGAAGCGTACGCTTCTCCAACCCATCTAGGGAGCCACATAGGTTAACTATTTATTAACGTAAATAAAAGAATTACTATTCTACCCTTTTCAAGCGATTTTAATTCCTTTAGCTTTCTCTTTAGCTCCTCACATGTTCTAACGTATGCCTTCCACTCGATATACTCATCCCATGCCTCGAAGTCTTCCTCTCTCTTTTTAAGCCTCTTTTCAAAATCCTCTAACGAGCAATTATACTTACGTTCAAACATTTTGATTCTTTCCTGTATTGGAGCGATTTCGGATATAACCTTCAGCTTTCCATAAGTTCTGAACTCTTTCTTGGAAATCGCGACTTCCATATAGACCACTAAATTGGGATATGTTAAAAGCTAATTAACCTTTCTTTCGCTTTAAACAATTCGTCTCCTCTAAGACCTCCCTAATAAACGAAATAGTAGTTAGTAAGGCGCCTTCCAAAGAAGGAATCTGAAGAAAACTTTGATTGAGTAATAAACTAAGAGGACGGAATAAAAAGTATTCTACTACCGAAGACTTCCAAAGGTGTAAAGCTTAAAGGGAGATCTAAAGCTTTAACCTTTTTATTATATTTTGAAAATCATTCAAGTAAATGTACGGTTACAATAAGAAGACCTTACTTGTAAACCTGACGACTGGCAAAATATCCGTAAAAGAGGAAAGCGAAGAGCTATACAGGAAGTTGTTAGGAGGAGAGGGGATAGGGACGTGGTATCTCTATAAGCTCGTCGATCCCAAAATCGATCCCCTTTCACCCGACAATGCGCTTATAATAAGCGTAGGACCTTTAACTGGAACTCCTGTGCCCTTTGCGTCGCGATATAATGCTAACTTCAAATCACCTTTAACCGGAATATATGGAGTTTCTCAATGCGGAGGATTTTTCCCACATAACTTTAAACACGCCGGATATGATACCCTAATCATTACTGGGAGATCTGAAAGACCAGTTTATCTATGGATCGACGAAGGGAGAGTGGAAATTAGGAAAGCAGATCACTTGTGGGGAAAAGACGCCTTCGAAACGGAGGAGATGGTCAAGGAGGAATTAGGAGATAAGAGGAGGATCTTTGTTGCGTCGATAGGACAAGCCGGAGAGAACTTAGTTAGATATGCGTCCATTCAAAATGAGAAATGGCATGCAGCCGGAAGGACAGGGCCTGGGGCCGTAATGGGCTCTAAAAAGCTGAAGGCTATAGCCGTTAGGGGATCTAGTAAAATCGAGATCTACGATCCAGATGGATTGAAGGAGTTCTTAAATCAGCTTTACAAGGATGTTAGGGAGAACCCATCAACCCGTACCTATCACGATTACGGTACACATGCCGCAACGAACCTCGTTCAAAAGCTAGGAGTTTATCCTACTAAATATTGGCATAGAGGAACCTTCGATAAGTACTACAACATTAATTCGGATGCTTTACAATCGAAGATATTCGTAAGGAACGATCCATGCTTCAATTGTCCGATTGCCTGTGGTAGATACGTTAGGATTAGGGAAGGAAAGTACGCTGGATTAGAAGACGTACCGGATTACGAAGGATTTTACGCTCTAGGAAGCCTCTGTGAAGTAGACGATATAAACATGGTAACCGTCGCTCACTATCTATGTGACAAGTATGGAATGGATACGATTACGGCTGGAAATTGCATAGCGTTTGCGATGGATCTTTATGAAAAGGGAATACTGAAATCGGATATACCGATTAAGTTCGGAGATCCCGAGATAGTTGTGAAGTTAATTGAAATGATAGCTTTCAGAAGGGGGATAGGAGATCTTTTAGCTGAAGGAACTAGGGAGATGGAAAGGAGGTTAGGAGTTGAAGGATACGCCGTTCACATGAAGGGGTTAGAGCCTGCTGGATACGATGTGAGAGGGCTGAAGGGCGTCGCTTTAGCGTATAGCGTGTCAGCTAGAGGCGCGTGTCATATGAGAGCGTCCTTCTACGACTTCGAGCTTAAGGGCTTAATAGATAGGTTTAGTTACGAAGAAAGAAAAGCGGAGCTATTGAAAGACAGAGAAGACTGGATAGCGGTGATGGATTCGCTAGTTCTATGCAGGTTCTGTAGAGCCGTATTGAACTGGGACAAAACTAGGAAAATGATAAATTACGTAACTGGTTTCAATTTGTCAGATAAAGAAGTTAAGCTAATTGGAGAGAGGATCGTCAACTTAAGCAGGCTTTTCAATGTAGGTGCAGGTATAAGGAGGAAAGACGATTATCCGGCTAAGAGGTTCATGACAGAGCCATTGCCGGACGGCCCTTCTAAGGGGCATATAATTGATAGAGATAAATATGATAAAATGCTCGATAGATATTACGAGATTAGGGGATGGGATAAAGAAGGAATACCGAAAAAGGAAAAGCTAAAAGAGCTAAATATCGAGGAATTAAAAGAAGAAAGTTAAAACTCATAAGCTTTTTAAAGCGTCTTCAAACACATCGAGCCCCTTCACCAATACTTCCTCCTCTATCGTTAAGGGCGGATGGAACCTAATAACGTTGCCGTATAACCCTGCTTTAAGTAGCAGCAATCCCATCTTCCTTGCCTTATTTATTAACTTCTCTACCTCATCAACAGCAGGCTCCTTCGTTTTCCCATCCTTTACGAGCTCTACAGCTAACATCATCCCCTTCCCTCTCACGTCTCCTATTACCTCGAATCTTTCCTTTAACTCACATAGCCTATCAAACATCAATTTACCGAGTTTTCCCACCTTCTCTAGAAATCCCTCTCTCCTCAATATTTCAATAACCTTCAATGCGACGGAACATGCTACAGGATTTCCACCATACGTGCCTCCTACTGAGCCCTTAGCTATCTTATCCATTACCTCCTTTTTCCCAATTACGCCTGACAAAGGCAATCCGTTCGCTATGCCCTTTCCTACAACTATAATATCAGGTTCTACATCCCAATTCTCTATTGCGAACATTTTTCCAGTTCTACCAAAACCTGTCTGAATTTCATCAACAATTAGCAATATATTCTCCTT
>CAYQTV010000089.1:0-4636 GCA_964420525.1 uncultured Nitrososphaerales archaeon
CCGTTTAAATCCCTTCCCAATATCCTAACTATAGCCTTTACCTCCGGCAATACTAAACACCGTTACAGCTGAAGCTTTTTTATATGTATATAGGTTTTTCCCTCCTACACTCATCGGTTAAATCTGTTCCGTATACTTCTTCAAAACCTCATCTATACTTAATAGGGAAATTCCGATATTAAACGACGATTTTAGATAATGTGCCGCTTTAACGGAACATACGGTTACCGATTTTACGCCCATATACTTGACTAGAGGAGTTAAAGATGGACATACGTCCTTTACCACCTCCACCCCCGCCCTCTTAAATATCGCCATCAAGTCCCTTTTTTCAACCTCCTTGAGTACCCTTCTAGATGTAAAGAGGTAAACGGGTTTTTTAAAGACCCTTCCCTTTATTTGAGAAGCAAGCCATACAGCTTCATTTAGGGTAACGAACGGACATCCTAAAAAGATGACATCGCCTTCCTCTGCTGTATTCACTTCATCCTTGACGTTCCTTAGCTCAGCCTTATCAAAGGAGACGGAGGGTTTACCACTAACCCCCCATACGAACATCCCACTCGCGCCTGAAGCACCTATAGCTGCGGACAAGGCTTTGAGATCTCTCTTTTCAGGGATTTGTTTGCTTATAAACCCGATTGTTTCATTAGTTAAAGAGCCTGCATAATATCCGAGTAAACCATATTCCGTAGATGAGCTTAAGGGGATTTCCACCTTAATTAGGAATTTGGGCTTTCTATTCTCGTTCAAATGTAACCCCGCGAGAGGGGTTTTCCCCGCAATTGCAGCCGCTAAGGCCGTTATACCGCTTTCCCTATTGGTCCTTAAATTTAAGACAGAGTTCGCGTAGATTACAGCTGAGCTTTCCGCCCAGCTCACATGGCTTTCTTCTGGAGGTACGTTATCTCCTTCATAAGGAATGCATGTTAATGAAAGTAGAGAGCCCATTTTTTTAAAACTCTCTATAATTTCCATTTGTTTCCTTATGAAGTCTTGAGGAAGAGGGAACTTGTGTGGATTTTCCGCATCTATACCGCATGGATTAATTGTAGTTAATATGGAGAATTTCGCCTTTGAGCTTATATCCTTGATGAATTCCAGGCCAGCGTCTCCTATGTTTGCGTAGTTTATCCCCGACACATGCGCGGATTTGATAGGAATTAACCTATCAGCATCCATTAATTTCCCTACTGCACAAAGTATCTCGTATGCAAACTTAAGACCTTCTCCGAACTCTCCCTTAAGCGCTTTTTCCTCCCAATTGTTAAGATACAATTTTTAAGAACTGAGAATATTAACATTATAAAAAACATTACTTAAGCTTTCTCTTTCTAAGTATCGCTAGAGTAGGAATTGTTACTAGAAAGGAGAGAGCGGATATCGTTATCCTTTCTATATGGTAGAGGTAGAAGCAGGTTTTCCAAATAATGGGCCACGCTTCACTAGATATTTTTCCTAGAACATTCCCGAAAATAACTAAGAAGAGATCGGTACCTATAGCATGTTGAATCATCGTACAGGTAAATGTCAGAAGAAAAACGGAAACCAACATCTGCCTCCTCCTCTCTACGCTATAAATAAGCTTGTTAAAAGGGTAGAAGACAATGAGTAAGAGAGCTATCATATGGAGATACATGTATGGCATCGATATAAACGATATCTCGATAAAAGGTAACGAATTTGGATGTATGAAGAAGAAGAGGATTGCTAATGAGAGTAGTAATGATGGAAGGAACTTTTCATTCTTCACAGTTTTTCCTATACAAAAGGCCGCCAATGCTGCTGGAGCAAAATCTAAGCCTAAGAAAATTGGGGGTTTTCCGAATACAAAGGAAATAAATGTTCCTAAGGTTATGCTAAGAAAGGCTATCTTCGGTTCCAGCATCATACCGAGAAGAGGAACTAATACGTCAGATAGAGGAAAGGAAGTTTGTGTACCGATAATTGGGAAGAGAGGAACTACTCTGACAATGCCGTATATCGTCGAAAATATGCCAATCGTTGCGATCTCATCTTTCCTCATACAGAAGTCTCTAAATAATATATCTATCTAAAAACTTAACTACATTAATTTTAACTTAACATGTACGTAATTAAAGCGCTTATGACAATAGATGATATTATTAACACGATCATGATCGTAAATTTCGGGTCTTCTCTTTTTAGTATCAATGAAATAGCAACTAAGGATGTTATAGGCGTCATTATGAGAACATATATCCCGATTTCAATTATTAGTAATCCTAAGTTATAGAGAGATGCGCTCAATATTAAACCAACCGTAAATAGAGCCGCACTTATGGAGAGTCCTGCTACTAGAGTAGAATGAACGATTTTTCTCATATACTACCCAACCCCTTTCCAAGCATCGAAAATCCCAAGTAAAACGTTAATAGGAATAGGAGGATCTTTAGGTATTTGCTTCTCACTCTATTCATGATTTTAGTGCCTATTGTAACCCCGATCATAGTGCCTAAAGCACATGGAGCTACGAAAGGTAGCGGCGTTGTACCGCTCAAGTAATATAACAAAGAGCCAGTGGCAGCTGTTATACTTATCATAAATTTGCTAGTTGCGACGGCGACTTTCAGCGGAACGTTCATAAGAAGATTCATGGCAGCTACTTTAAACACCCCTCCTCCTATACCTAATAAGCCACTTCCCATACCGGCTAAGAATGACATTATAGAGCCCTTAACGTATCCAGTAACGTAGTAGGGGACTTTTATCTTTAAGCTTTCATCGTAATATTCCCCCTCTAACTCTAGACCGGTTTTGCATGTAGCTTCGCCATATTCTCTTCTTATTAACTTTCTTTCCTCCCTCCTTACAGTTACTAAATGTGCAAAACTGAGACAGAAGAGTAAACAGGAAAATAATATGTAAAGCGTAGAGCCGCTTACTCTTAAGGCTAGGAAGACGCCGATCATCACACCGATCACTGTCATCATTTCTAGAAATATTCCTAACTTTATATCTACGAGGTTTTGTTTTATATACCTAGCAGCGCCGGTCGTTCCTGTGGCGGTTACAGCTACCATGCTTGTAGCTATGGCTGAGTGTATGGGAAGTCCTATGTATATTGAGAGCGCTGGAACTATTATCACCCCTCCTCCTATACCTAGTAACGCACCTAGAAATCCAGCAAGTACACCAACTAATAACGTCAATAAATACAGAACGGCATCCAACAAACGAGTTTGCGGTTATCCGTTATTTAAGTTAAACTTTCCTCTCTACTCTATTTTTGGCCTTACCTATTAACTCCCTCGTTAGCTTAATTAATTCATCGAGTTCTTCGATCGAATTTCCTTCGGCTTTAAATTTAATCTGAGGCATAGTATTAGAGGCCCTTACTAACACCCAGCCTTTTCTAGAGAAAGCTTTCACACCATCGATTCTGGATATTTTAAAGCCTAGCTTTTCAAAATCGGAGGCAACCTCATCTACTATCTTAAACTTCTCATTATCAGGTACATCAATTACGAATACAGGAGAATTAGGGAGCCTAGGAACCTCGTTTACTAATTCAGAAAGTCTTGCACCTTCTTCGGATAAGAGCTCTGCCATTTTCGCTGTAGCGTAAATAGCATCATCAAGCCCATATATATCTAGGAAGTAAAAGTGGCTACTTACCTCCCCTCCTAAGAGAGCGGATTCCTTGATTACTAAGTCCATAATATATGCGTGTCCCACCCTACTCTCCACTATTTCACCTCCTAAAGATCTTATATATTCCTCAATAGCTTTAGAGAAGTTCACTTCCACCACTACCTTACCTTTCCTTCTTTTTAGAAAATGTTTAGCGAAAATAGCCGTTATGACATCTCCTGGAATGACCCTTCCTAAATCGTCAACAAAAACCGCTCTATCTCCATCGCCATCGTAAGCTACGCCAAAATCAAGCCTGTCATTTCTCATCACACTCTTTAGTAACGAAAGGTTTTCCTCCTTAGGCTCAGGAGGTCTGTTTGGAAATAAACCATTAGGCTCTTCGTTTATTAAACGGATTTTCGCTCCTATAGTCTTCATTACAATAGGCGCTAATTCAAAACACGCTCCGTTGCCTATATCTATGGCAGCTTTAATCTCCCTCTTTAAGCCAATCCGATCGCTTACGTAGTCAACATATTCTCTAATGGCTTCGTCCTTAAAATAGATCATTTTTCCAGATCGTTCTGCAGGCCTCATTTTAGAAAAGAAGATTTCCTTAAGTTTCTCCATTCCCATTCCCTGCGCTATTATATAGGCTTTATCCCTACATAACTTAAACCCATTCCACTCAGGAGGATTATGGCTTGCCGTAATCATTACCCCTCCATCTAGATCTCTATGCGCTATTGTGAAGTAAAGCAGTGGAGTTGGTACTGTGTCTATTCTATAAACTTCAGAGTCGGTTTTTAAAAGTGCGTTGTAGAAGGCTTTTTCAAGAGAATCACTATGAATCCTTACATCTTTGCCTATAGCGAATCTGGGTCTTTCTTTACCTATAGTTAAATAAAAAGCTTGAGCTAACCTGAAGGCAAAATGTTCATCTATTTCCTTACCATATATTCCTCTTATATCATAAGCATAGAATACCATGATCGTAAAGATATAAGGCGTTCCTTTTTATATGTTAAAGGGTAACGTT
>CAYQTV010000090.1:0-4612 GCA_964420525.1 uncultured Nitrososphaerales archaeon
GTACCACGTTAGCTTGTTCCTCGCTACACATCTAGTAGCCCAAAAGCTAACGCTATCTCCAAATATAGCGGCAAAGGTCGCACCGGTCCTCAACAACTGATAAGCGGCAAACTCCTCTGGCCCCAACCTCCTCGTTAACATCATTAAGAAGAGCATGCCGGCGAAAAGGCTTAACATTCTAAGGCTAAAAGCGGCCAAACCGGTCGCTCTTATCCCAAACCTCAAATCGATTTGGAATTGAAGTACTAGAGGTAGTTAAGCTTATCTCTTTAAGAGCTTTAACACTAGCAGCTTATTTAAAGGACGAGGCTAAAGAACCGTAACGTGGACAAGAGGCCGTTATTTAAGATCGACAGAGATAGCGGAATTCCGCTAATGGGGTCTATAGCCTTCGGTTTAATAGATAGAGGAACGAATATAATACAAGTTAGACCTATTACTGGTTGTCCTTTAAGCTGCATATTCTGTAGCATAGATGAGGGCCCTAACTCTAAAACTAGGTGGGCTAGGTATTACGTAGAGCTCGATTACCTACTGGAGTGGTTTAAGTGGTTAGTTAAGCTAAAGGGAGGGAAGGGCATAGAGGCTCACATAGATTGCGCTGGAGAACCCACTCTCTATCCAGAGCTCGTAGATCTCGTTCAAGCCTTGAAAGAAGTTGAGGGAGTTGAAGTGATATCCATGCAGACGCATGGAACTCTACTTAATGAAAGGAAGATAGATGAGCTGGAAGATGCGGGGATGTCTAGGATAAACTTATCCATAGATTCGATGGATCCCGATAAAGCAAAGCTATTAAGCGGTTCCCAATCTTACGATTTAAGCAAAATCTTAGGCCTTGCTGAATACATAGCTTCAAGCAAGATAGACTTAATGATAGCGCCCGTATGGGTTCCGGGATATAACGATGAAGATATACCTAAGATCATTGAGTTCGCTTTGAAGATAGGAGCGGGTAAGAGGTGGCCTCCATTGGGGATACAGAAGTACGAAGCCCATAAAAGAGGTAGGAGACCCGTTAAATCCTGGCCTTATAGCCTATTTTACGAAAAGCTTAGAGCTTTAGAAAGGAGGTATAACGTAAAGTTGAGAATTACGAAGAGGGACTTCAACGTTCATCCTTTGCCTACTCCTCCTATTCCCTTCGAGAAAGGAGAGGCTATAAAGGTGAAGATCGTTGGTCCAGGATGGCTTTACGATGAAGCCTTAGGCGTCTCAAGAGGCAGAGCTGTAACGCTTGTAGGCCTTCCTTACTTTAAAGAGGGAATAGAAGTTAAAGCTATAGTTAAATCCGTTAAGCATAATATAATCGTTGCTAAGCCTACGGAGAAATCCCTAATGATAATTAAGGAGCTATTGAAGTAAAAAAGCTTAAAAACGCGGTTTATCGGGAAGTTATCGTGATTAACTTAAGTAAAGCTTGGAGGCTCATCTTCCTCCTAGGTTTAGTGAGCTTATTTGCGGATGTAACTTATGAAGGAGCTAGAAGCATTATACCTAACTACTTAACTATAGTTTTAGGAGCGAGCGTGCTTATTTTAGGAACCGTAACAGGGCTTGGCGAGTTCCTAAATTACGGATTAAGGTTAGTTACGGGCCCTCTCTCAGATCTAACTAAAAGGTATTGGCTTTTCACCTTTATGGGATACGTAGTGAATTTATTTGCCGTTCCTCTCTTGGCTTTAACAGGCAACTGGCAATCTGCTGCCGCATTGATTATAGTGGAGAGGATGGGCAAGGCCATCAGAGCTCCAGCTAGAGATGTAATTATATCTAATATATCGAAGGGGATAGGAAGGGGGAAGGCCTTTGGAGTACATGAGGTTCTAGATCAGGTAGGAGCTATCTTAGGTCCATCGATCGCTATCCTCGCTCTTTACTTTACGAAGGAGAACTATAGGTATGCGTTTTCCGTTTTCGCCTTACCGGCTTTAATCGCTTTATCCTTTCTAACGGTAGCCTACCTATTCTTTAAACGTCATAGGGAAGAGCTCGTAGCTGAAAGGCCTTCTAAGGAGGGGAGGCTTGGCTTCAAATTCTGGTCTTATACTTTGGTGATAACTTTAAGCACAATGGGCTTGATGTACATTCCCTTCTTAATTTACAGAGCCGGAGAGAGCCGTGCTATGCCTGAGTGGATCATCCCCTCGTTGCTTTTAATAGCTCAAGCGGTAGACGCCCTTATCGCCCCTTTCGCTGGACTCGCTTACGATAGAGTAGGCTTAAAATCGATATTCGTGATCTTTCCATTTACTCTAGCCATACCTATCTTCGCCTATACCCCTCAAGCCTCTACTTTAATCTTAGCCGCAACGTCCCTAGGCGTAGTGATGGGCGTACAGGAGACGATTGAGAGGGCGGCCGTAGCTGACCTATCTCCAGTTCGAGCTAGAGGAAGAGCTTACGGCATATTCAACGCCTTTCTAGGCTTGTCTCTACTGCTAGGAGGGGTAGTTATAGGGTACTTATACTCCGTAAGCTTTACCTTAATTATCGTATATGCGATCGCAACTCAAGCCCTAGCCTTCATCATCGCGTTATTTACGTTGAGATAGCGGACATGCTGAGATAAGCCCGCTGTAACGAGCGGGTGTCGGGTATTTCTTTCTCGCATTCAAACGATCAGAGGGCATTTCTATCCCTGAGTCCTTTAGAAGCTTGCGAACTACATACAAAAACGTGATTTTTTCGTTCTAACTGTTTTTATCGTCATTTTCGAGGAATTTCGCGCGATATGAAGGCTTTTCCGGAACGCCAACTTTTTTGGTTCTAGAAATTTTCTTAGCATTTTCTCAGTCGATTTTTGTTCCGTTGCGGTCATCTCGGCAAGCTTGTAGACCAAAGCTAGAAGAGCCGATCGCTACTATTCGTGAGCAGCTTGATTGCTGACGTAAAAGGTATTGTGTTACAAATATATTGAAAACGTCAACTTTAAGCCTCTTCCATACAGGTATCGCAGAGGACGCTGGACAAGCCTATCTTGCAGGTATAGGAGGCTATGTAAGGGGCCTATATCAAGAAACAAGTAAGGATAACGATAGAAGAACTGGGAAACACAGCAATGCCAATAGCATTTATGGAGTACATCGCCTCTGACACAGCGATATTAGGACGAAAAGGCTTCTTCGAAGCTTTGAAGTAACGTTTAGGGAATGGGAGAAAAGGCTGATAATAAAGCCGGGAACTTAGCAGCTAAAAAGAAAGGGTCCAGTGCGATCGTAGCTATTTTGGTCTTATTAAGTAGCTTCGTATTCCATGTTCCTTCTTGACCGGCTTTCTTACATCTCGGTATCTTATCGGTCTCGGATAGTTCCTCTAGCATTTCCAGCAATTTTACGTGCTTTCTCAGTAGCTTAGATGGCCATCACGCTTACTTCAGAAAGGGGGATGTTTATGGAAGTATATAGGTGGCGGGCCGCCGGGACTCGAACCCGGGATCTCCGGCTCCGAGGCCTAAGAAATATAAGCCGAGTTACCAGAAGAAAAACTATAACCTCTATAAGCAATACCCCTTAGGATATCACAGATAATCCGGAAACGCGCAACTAAGGAAAAAGATAATTGGCTTGAAAGAACATACTTAATATGGGTGGTGGAGGCTGTCTAAAGTTGTTAGGGTCAAGTATGAGAATGGGGTGCTGAAACCACTTGAACCAATAGAACTTAGGGAAGGAGAGGAAAGGATCGCTGTGCTCGTTTCAGTAGGAGAAGAGCGGAAGCGAATTCTACGGAGATATAGGGGTATACTGGGTAAGGTCAGCGAGGAGGAAATAGAGGAACTGCTAGCTGAAGCTGAATGGGAGCCTTTATGAGGGATTATGTTTTCGTAGACTCTAACGTGTTCATTCAACTACTCTATGAAGGAGCGCGAGCTTCTAGAGCAGAAGAACTCCTCAACAGGTACCCGCTGCTAATAGCAAGTATTGGGGTCGTCGATGAAGTACTCCACTTTATTGTGAGAAGAGAGGCGATGAATAAGCATAGCGTAAGGAGAGCTTACGACTTAAGAAGGCTTGTTAAGAGCAAGGGCATAGGTTTTGCGAAAGAGAGCCTAAACACGTTCGCCTCACCACTAAAGGAGCTATGCGTAAAAATTATAGCAGATGCCAATGTAGACGTAAGCGAAATAATCAATGTCATGAACAACTATAGACTATCGCCCAAAGACGCTATCGTAGCGTTGACATGCAAACACTACGGCATAAATACAATCCTGACCTTTGACGAAGATTTTAAGCGTATACCGTGGCTCACAGCGGTCCCCTAGCTCTTCAGGATTATCAACCATTATTGCCTTTAGTAAAAGGAGCAGGCAAGCTCTCTACCCAAACTCCGGCTACATCGACTCTTCATGAGAAAGGAGAAACTTCGTATAATGGGCTGTAAGTGGCGGGCCCGCCGGGACTCGAACCCGGGATCTCCGGCTCCGGAGGCCGACGCTCATAAGCTTCTGTCCCAGAATTTGGTATTAATCTGAGGGGAACAATTGGGTATAGTTTTCATACCTATTTGCCTAGTATATGGGATAGTTATTGCAAGAGGTAACCTCATAGGTGCGGGTCTTTTACGATGAAGCTTTGTAATAGAGGCGTTTTGCGAAAAGTTTGATTAT
>CAYQTV010000091.1:0-4585 GCA_964420525.1 uncultured Nitrososphaerales archaeon
TTTATCGTTGTTAAAAATGTAAATATATAAGTATTTTGCATAATAATTTTTTAGAACATCGATTCTATTTTTGTTTAGTAATTTATATAAGGTTACTTACAGAGAGAATTTGGATAAGTACGGTATTAATATTAGAAGAGTTTCCGACGTTTAGAAGTAATTTTTATAGCTTAGCGTTATTAGACGAACTTTTTAATATTAAATATTATGATATATAACCTTAAGAGAGATGGATGGAGTTAAGGTAGTATACTCAGGGCTATGTCCTATATGTGGTAAGGATTTAGATGTCTATGAGATCAGTAGGGGAATTTGTCGTCATAAGAACCTTCCATTATATTGGACTCCTGAAGATAAAAGGGTTGATGAGTTTCTTGAGTTCTTTAGGAAAGCTATCGGCGAGCCCAGAGCGATTCAGAAATTTTGGGCTAGAAGGATTTTAAGAGGAGAGAGCTTTGCTGCGGTTGCTCCTACTGGAATAGGTAAGACGTCCTTTGGAACCGCTATGGCTCTCTTCTTAGCGGGTTGGAAGAAGAAGAGCTATATTATCCTTCCAACTACTCTTTTAGTTAATCAGGTAGTAGGATATCTAAGAAAGTATGCGGAAGCGTTAGGAATAAGACTAAACATAAATGAAGAAGGGGATGGCATTAAGGTCATCTATTATCACTCTGATTTGAAGAAAAATGAAAGAGAGAAGTTCGTACAGCTTTTAAACGAAAGGAAATTCGATATTTTAGTTACGACTTCTCAATTCCTTCCTAAATCCTTTTCGTTATTGAAGGGGTTAACCTTCGACTTTATTTTCGTAGATGACGTAGACGCTATCTTAAAAGCGTCTAAAAACGTGGATAGAATTCTCTACTTATTGGGATTTTATCAAGTTAAGGGAGAATGGAGAGGAGAGGCTAAAGGAGTTCTAATGGTATCTACGGCCACCGCCAAGAAAGGACAGAAGGTAAAGCTATTTAGAATGTTATTGAACTTCGATGTTGGAGCGTCAACGCACGCAGCTAGGAACATAGAGGATATTTACATCAAGGATAAGAGCGTCGAGATGATCGAGGAGATCTTAGAAAAGATGGGAAATGGAGGCTTACTATATCTTCCTACTACCGATGAAGCCGAAAGGCTTTACAATGTATTGAAGGATAAGTACAAAATCGGCTTAGTATCTGCTGAAAGGAAAAAGGATTACGAGCTTTTTGAAAAGGGAGAGCTCGACTATCTAGTGGGAACGGCTTTCTACTATGGAACCCTGGTCAGAGGTTTAGATCTTCCTGAAAGGATAAGGTATGCCGTATTCGTAGGCGCACCGGTATTTAGGGTGAGGATCGAGGACGTAGATGTCCTTAGCCCTCAAATGATTAAGATTTTAGCCTTAATATTTAGAGATGAAGAGGAAATCAAAGAGTTAATCCACTTATTACCTGTTATAGATAGGCCTAAATATCAAAAGGAACTTGAGGAGCTCAAGAGGAGGATTAAGGTATTAATTGAGAGAGGAGAGGTAAAGGAAAAGGACGTAGTAGTTAGGAAAGGAGAAGTTATATTTCCAGATATTAGGACATATATACAAGGTTCTGGGAGAACCTCAAGACTTTTCGCAGGCGGTATTACTAAGGGAGCTAGCTTTCTATTAGAAGATAACGAGGAGGTGCTAAACGCCTTTATCGAAAGGGCAAAATACTACGATTTAGAATTCAAATCCGTAAAAGAGGTCGATTTTGAGAAGCTAATAAATGAAATAAATGAAACGAGGGAGAAGTTTAAGAAGAGAACTGAGTTTAAGGACGTTATTAAGCCTACCTTATTCGTAGTTGAAAGCCCAACTAAGGCTAGACAGATATCTAGGTTCTTCGGTCAACCTAGTATAAAGGTTATCCAAGATGAAGACGTCATAGTAATCGCGTATGAGGTTCCCACTCCTCAGCATATCCTGCTCGTTACGGCAAGCCTAGGCCATATAACGGATTTAGTAACGAACAGAGGCTTTCACGGAGTTGAGGTGAATGAAGAGTTCATACCCATATACTCCTCAATAAAGAGATGTAGAAATTGTGGCTATCAGTTTACCGAGGATAGAGAGGTGTGTCCTAAATGTAAAAGCGACGATATAGATGATTCCAGAAAGAGGATCAGGGCGCTAAGGAGGCTTGCCAGGGATTCTGGATTAATTATTATAGGAACCGATCCGGATGCAGAGGGAGAGAAAATAGCCTGGGATTTAACAAACTTGTTATCTGGATGTGGAGAGATATACAGAGCTGAGTTCCACGAAGTAACTAGGAGAGCGGTCTCTGAAGCTCTATCGAACTTAAGGAAGATAGATGAAAACCTAGTTAGAGCTCAAATGGTTAGGAGAATTGAGGATAGGTGGATAGGTTTCGTATTAAGCCAAAAGCTATGGAAGGTTTTCAATAACACGAATCTTTCAGCTGGAAGGGCTCAAACTCCGGTATTAGGATGGATTATCGAGAGAGCTGATAAGTATAGGGAGAGGATACAGGTAGGTATTATTAAAGAGCTAGATCTCGTTTTAGAGGGGTTAACGAAACCTAAGGTAAAGTTGAAGATAGAGAAGATCGAGGATAAAGAGGAGGAGAGAACTCCTCTTCCTCCATACACGACGGATGCCTTGCTTAGGGATGCTAATGCTATACTGAAGCTATCCGCTAAGGAGGCAATGGAAGTTGCTCAAAGCCTATTCGAAAACGGTTTAATTACCTATCATAGAACGGATTCAACGAGAGTTAGCGATGTAGGGTTGAAGGTAGCGAAGGACTATCTAGGGGAGGACTTTCAAGGAAGAACATGGGGAGAGGGAGGAGCTCACGAGTGCATAAGGCCTACTAGGCCCGTACCTAAAGAAATGCTAATGCGCTTAATACAGGAGGGCGTTATCCAAGCTGAGGAGATGGATTGGAGGCATTTCGCTATGTACGATCTGATATTTAGAAGGTTTATGGCGAGTCAATGCAAGCCTTACGAAGTTAAGGTAAAGAAGTATAGGATCTTCTACGATGAAAGAGAAGTTGTAGAAGAAAGGGTTGTAGATGCTAAGGGAAAAGCTGTTGAGCTATATAAGTGGTTGGTATGGAAGAAACCTCCCCTACCTGAAGGAGAGGTAGAAGTTAAGGTTGACGTCAGAACTATGCCAAAGGCCTATCCCTATACTCAATCGGAGATTATACAGAATATGAAGGAAAGAGGTATAGGAAGACCTTCAACTTACGCCACCATTTTAGATAAGCTGTTTATGAGGAAATACGTTGTGGAAAGAAAGGGAAGGGTACTGCCAACTTATAGAGGAGTGCAAGTATTTAACTACCTTAATAAGCAATACAGAACTTACGTATCTGAAGAGAGGACTAGGATATTGGAGGCGAAAATGGACGCCATTGAGAGAGGAGAGCTTGACTATAAGAGAGCCTTAGAAGAGCTATATCAAGAGATAAGATCTATTGAATAATAATTGCGTTAATAAAGCTAAGCTAGAAGCGGGAGAGAGGAGAACTTAAAAACTAGAGAAGATTTCGATTTTAATGAGAGAGGTGACATTAATGGACGTTTTGGAAGCTGTAGCAGAGAAGATTAAGGAGAGCAGATATTTAGTTGCCTTTACCGGAGCTGGCATATCTAAGGAAAGCGGAATTCCTACGTTTAGAGGAAAAGATGGATTATGGGCTAAGTACGATCCAGAGGAGCTGGCTTCATGGAGAGGTTTTCTTAAAAATCCAAAGCTCGTGTGGGAATGGTACACGTGGAGGATGGACCTAATAGGAAAAGCGAAGCCTAATCCAGCACATTTAGGTTTAGCTAAGTTAGAGAAGGTAGGTATATTGAAGGCCGTTATAACTCAGAACGTAGATGGATTACATAAGAAAGCCGGAAATAAAAGAGTTCTAGAATTACATGGAAATATTTGGAGAGTTAAGTGCGTTTCATGCGACTTTAAAGATAAAGTAAAGGAGCCTCCTAAGGAGATCCCTCCTAAATGTCCTAAATGTGGTTCTCTTTTAAGGCCCGATGTAGTATGGTTTGGAGAACCCTTACCCAAGGACGTTTGGACCGAAGCCGTAATGGAGGCCATGAAGTCCGACGTCTTACTGGTTATAGGCACTAGCGGCTTAGTAGCTCCTGCATCCATGATACCTACTATGGCTCATCAAAGGGGAAGTTCTATCGTAGAGATAAACCCTGAAGATACACCTATATCCAGCATGGCTGAAATAAAGGTTAGATCTCCAGCTGGGAGCTTCTTTAAAGAGTTAATTGAAAGGTTGAGGATTTAAAATCAATAAGTTTATTTCGTATTACAAACTTCAATATAGTCTGTGAGAAGGACGTGGTTTATTCCCGTATTAATAGCGCTAGCCATATTAGGCTACGTATTTAGCTTTTCATATCCTCCGTTAAACTATCCCGAAAGCGATCGATACGTAGAGGAATTAAAGCCTGTTGATGAAGTTGAGATCGTTGTTGTCGTGGATAATAACAGGGGGAGCGGTAATTTAATAAGCATATGGGGTATATCCTTATTCGTTAAGGCAGACGATGTTTCATTCTTATTTGATACAGGTCC
>CAYQTV010000092.1:0-2005 GCA_964420525.1 uncultured Nitrososphaerales archaeon
CCCTAGCTCCAGCTCCAGCCTCGAAATACCCTCTCTCCGGATATACCTTTACCTCGTTTAGCTTCCTCATATCGATCAATATGCAGTTGGTCTTAGGCCTAGCTAGCCCTCCTAGGGAAGTTCCGGCTCCGTGGATGTGTACCGGGACCTTCTTCTCGTTCGCATATTTCAACACCTTAGATACCTCCTCTGTATTAGCAGGCCTAACTACTACATACGGTATATTCCGTTCTTCAACGTCGTAAGGCATTGGATCTTGAGCGTACAGGATTCTAGCGGCTAAATCGTCTATTACGCTATCTTTACCAATTACCTTGCGGAGTTCTTCGGCTATTCTCACGAGTCGTCACCTTATATTAAAGATAATAAGTTTTTTCAATATAGCAGATCGAAGAGCTCTTTAACGTTATCCAAATCCTCAAACCTCTCTATGATTCTCACAATCTCCTCAACTTTCTCACTATCTATAACTTGGGATGCTTGAGATTTGAACTTGGAAACGAGCTCATCCCTAGTCATAGGTCTTTGAGGATCTCCTTTACAATATTCCGTCCTTTCCTTATACGTTCTCCCCTTAGTCTTCACTATTAAAAGCGTAACGGACTTTTGTGGATCTTTTGAAAAAGCGATAACGGCAGGTCTGTACGTTCTCAGCTCTACTTTCTTCATGAACTCCTTTAACCTTTTATCCTCAAACCTTTCATCCGAATACCAGCTAGGACCTGGAGGATATCCTAAGGCGGCGTTTGCAAACGCCCATGGAACGCTCCAATACGCATCCTCCGGAGTCTTTGGATCCGTATTATTGTAGGGGAAGGACGTAACCTTCTCATGAGCACAATAGACTACCTTCTCGATGTCATTTATCGTTAAGTTGTTTTCCTTCATTATCTTAAGGAGGGATTCCACTCCAGGTTGAGCCCACCTACATGTAGACCAGGGTTTAAACGAGACGTATTTCAATAAGTTGTATTCCTCTCCCAAACCCTTCGTATATTCTTCCTCTCTATTTACATCGGATATCGTAGACCAATATCCGTAGTCGCCATCTAAAATATCGTGATGTCCCGTAAAGCCCATCTTCGCTAATTCCGCTGAAATAATACCGATAAAACAATGTATGAAATTGGCTCCCTTTGCCATTGACGCAGGTACGTAAAGAAGCTTGTGTAAGTTATACGTTGGCGCATTTCCGATTCCTATACCAAAAGCGTTCTTTATTTCCGCTACGTTAAGCTCCAATACCTTCGTCGCGGCTACAACCGATCCTATTACATGCCAGCTCATGTTCCATACTCTCCTCCTGAACTTAGGAGTAGGTATGGTAGCGTTTATTATACGAGAGGTCACTTCATAAGCGACGATTACGGCCGTTAGTACGTCTTTGCCGCTTATCCCTTCCCTTTCCCCTAAGGATAAGGCGGTCTGAACTATATTGCTTCCTGGATGTCCTAAGTTTCTGTACGTTTCCATAAAGTCGGTCGCCCAGGCCATGTACGAGTTTAAGCCAGCTGCTATACATGAAAGGGTTTTGGAACCATCCCCAATAATCGTTGATTCTGGCTTACAACTTAACGTTCTAGCCCACTTCAGTAATATCTTACTTCCTCTAATAGGAAATCCTCCAAGCGCGTTTCCTATATCATCTAAGATTAATTCCTTAGCCTTCTCGATTACATCTTTCGGTATCTCGTTAAATTTCGCTTCAAATACATATTCGGCAAGCCTATCAGTTATGCTCTTACTCATGATCTTAAATGACGTTAAGTCATACTATAAGCTTTTGTACTAAGTAGTGAACAATAAGCTATATATTACCCATCTATGAAAAGGATGGATAATTGATAACTTTCCTTCCTGAAAATAGGAGATGCAAAGAGAGAATAGGAGATACCTTACTAGATCTTGCCCTGAAATCTAAGATAGAGATGATATCGGTATGTGGAGGGCTGGGAGTTTGTGGAAAGTGTAAGGTGAAAGTGATAAAAGGAGGAGAGTTCCTATC
>CAYQTV010000092.1:2015-4581 GCA_964420525.1 uncultured Nitrososphaerales archaeon
TGCCCTCTTAGCTTTCTCGATCACATCTTTGGCATTTCGTTAAAATTTCGCTTCAAAAATACGTATTCGGCAAGTCTATCGGTTATTCTCTTATTCATACTCTTAGATAACGTTAAAGTCATATTATAAGCTTTTTTAAGTGAGGCAATAAGCTATATATTGCTCGTCTATAAAAAAGATGGTAATTGATAACTTTCCATCCTGAGAATAGGAGATGCGAAGAAAGAATAGGAGATACCTTATTAGATTTAGCTTTGAAATCTAAAATAGAGCTAACATCGGTATGTGGAGGGCTAGGGGCTTGTGGAAAGTGTAAGATAAGAGTGATAAAGGGCAGGGAGTTCCTATCTCCGATATCTCATAAAGAAAGGAGCTTTTTAACGATTGAAGACGTTTCCTCCGGATACAGGCTTGCGTGTCAAGCTAAAGTATTGAAGAAGGGGGAAATCGAGGTTGAAATACCAGTTACGAGTAGAAGAGGAGCGTATATCCTTCAGGTCGAAGGAATAGAGACTCCTGTGACTCTCTCCCCATCCGTTAAAAGGATATGCGTAAAGGTAAAAAGGCCCACTTTAAAAAGCGTTAAATCCGATCACGATTTATTACTGGAAGCCTTAAAGACCGAAGCCAGATCTATCTCGATAAGCTGCCTGCGTTCCTTACCGGCTGTGCTTAGAAACGAGAAATGGGAAGTATCCGCTATTTTGTACAGGGATGAGATAGTAGACGTTAGGAGCAAGAAGGCGAAGGTTCTAGGCTTTGCTGTGGATTTAGGAAGCACGAAGTTAGCCGGCTATCTACTAGATCTAGAAACTGGGAAAACCCTTGGAAAAACGTCTAGGTTAAACCCTCAAGTTCGGTATGGAGAAGACATTTTAACTAGGATAACTCATGTAATGAAGGATAAGAGGAAGCTCTTCGTCCTCAGAGCGCTACTCCTTAAAGCCGTAAACGAAATGATGAGGGAGTTAGTTAAGGTAGTCAATGCAAACATATCCGATGTATACGAGGTGGTTGTCGTTGGAAATACGTACATGCATCATTCGTTCTTAGGATTAGATCCTTCCTATCTCGCTCTATCTCCCTATCCACCGGTGGTAAGGAAGGCCTTAACTTATGACGCTAAGGAAGTAGGCCTAGCTATCAACGAAGGAGGCAAGGTCTATGTTTTACCTAACATAGCAGGATTCGTAGGAGCCGATTGCGTAGCAGCTATTTTAGCGACTGAAGTCTATAAGTTGGAGAAGCCGTGTTTAATGATAGATCTTGGAACGAATACCGAAATAGTGCTGAACGATGGAAAGGAGCTGTTCGTTGTATCGACTGCCTCAGGACCTGCATTTGAAGGAGCTCATATAAAGTTTGGAGTAAGAGCGATGATTGGGGCTATTGAAAGCGTAGCTATAAGGAATTGCGACGTCTTGTATAGAACGATAGGCAACGGAAAGCCAGTTGGTATTTGCGGTTCTGGTATCTTAGACGCTATATCGCAAATGGTAGAGCGTGGTATTCTGGATGAAAGCGGCAGATTAAATGAGAACATATGTAAGAAGCTCGTGAAGAGGAATGGAGGAATTAAAGAGCTTATCTTAGTAGATAAGGATAAGACGGCCATAAATGAAGATATTACTATAACTCAAAAAGATGTTAGAGAAATACAGAAGGCAAAGGCAGCTATAGCGACCGGGATTAAAGTCCTTTTAAATAATAGGGGGATAAGTTCCGAAGATCTCGAAGCTATCTTCATTGCTGGAGCCTTCGGCACATACCTAGATCCCCTTAGCGCTATCAAAATAGGCATGCTGCCAAGGGTTCCTCTAGTTAAGATACATCAAGTAGGAAACGCGGCTGGAACTGGAGCTAGGATGTGTTTACTATCCGATTACATGAAAAGAAAAGCAGAAGATGTTGCTGAGAAGGTGAACTACATAGAGTTAGCGGCCGAGCCCTATTTCCAAGAAATATACCTCGATTCCATTAAATTAAAGGAGTATAGTGTTTGAAGAATTCAAAAATGTATTTTTAATTTCTAAGCATTCCAGCTTATTTTTACCTTATGATAACTGTTTCTAGTATTACATGTGTAATAAGATGAAATAAATAAAAATTAGTAGTAACGATCATTCATTTTTCAGCTCTACGAGTGGTTAAGCTCCTTTCAAGGACGCTAGCTCCTACGTACAATATCGCAGAAATCGCCATTCCAGCGACGACCGTCTCTATCCAGCGGAGTAAGCTAAATGTGGATATTGTGAAGTAGATCGCATATGTGCCGATTAAGGAGATAAGTGCCGCTTTCTCAGTACCTTCCCAGAAGGTCCTTATTAACAGAGGTCCAGTAAGGACAGCTGCAATACCGCACGAGCCTAGCAATGCCAAGTACACGAGGAGCTCAGGTGGTCGGACAATTACCCACACGAAGCATAAGAGTATAACGATTATCGTAATTACTCTTGTCCAGAATATCCTCCACCTCGGACTCGTTTTCCGTTTCTCGAAAAGGGGATTTATTATATCATCCAAAGCCCCAGCCGTAGATAGGAGAACGGAGTCAGCAGTTGTTAAG
>CAYQTV010000093.1:0-4549 GCA_964420525.1 uncultured Nitrososphaerales archaeon
CTTAAATAATGTTCCTAATTAACGCACTTATAAAAAATAAAGGGGGAGTTTTACGCCTCAAGTTACGTTCGGAAGCGACTTCTATTGACGTTTAGCCTTCTCTTCCTCCTTGCGTAATCTTTCCAGCTCTCTTTCCAAGATTCTCCTGTACATCGCCCTCTCCTCATATCCCAAGGATGACAGCGTCCTTCCTACGTAATCTAGGAACGTAGAGATCCCGTCTACGATGCTCTTACCGCTCAATAGGAAGAGGCTTACTAGCCAACCGAACCTCTTTTCAAACTCCTCTCTCGACCTCAGATATTCTAAGAGCTCTCCTCTCCCCTTCTCGGTTATCTTATATCCGCGTTCCGCCTCCTCGATAAGGCCTTCGGATAAGAGCTTGCCCAGTAGCGGATATACTAAGCCGGGAGAGGGCCTCCAAACCCCTCCGCTCATCCTCTCAGCTTCCTCAATTATCTCCTTTCCCGTCATAGGCTTCTCGCTCAACAGGGCTAGTATAATGTACCTCGAAATTCCCCTAGGTATTACGCTCCTACCGCTCATATCGCTAATGATATCGCATGCGATATATTTAAAGATATCGCTAGCGATATTCTGCCGATTTAGAGGTCGTTGGAAGCGGTTGGTTTAAATACTGAGATCGGTAACTACGTATTAGTAAGAGAATTTGATACCTGAGTTATCTTTAGATACTGTTATTTCAATCGTCGGTTTCATTGCTACTATACTAACTGTTTTAGGGGTTGCTTACAAAATAGGTCGTTGGACCGAGGGGATCGAAAGTAGGATAAGGAATGTCGAACGTGATGTAAAGGGGCATTCTTTAGTGCTTAAGACCATCGTTGACGCATTCATCGACTTACGGAAAAGGCTGTTAAATCGTGAGAAGATTACTATTGACACGGTAATTAACGCTTTTAGCGAGGCTTCAGAAAAGGTTTCAGGAAGCGTAATCGAGTCGTATTTCTCAATATATGAGGGAAAATTGAGCAACCCGAGTACCCGTAAGGAGCAGAGGAAAAAAGAGCTTTTACAGAAAGCCAGGCAGAAGCAAATATCTTATGCTGAGGCGGAAGAGCTCAGAAGACTCTTAGAAGAGCAGAAAAGGGAACATGAAGCTAGCGGGGATATCGGAGGAGCTATTCTTGCAGGGTTGCTGATCCTGTTCATATTAGGGGTTATAGCCACTTTAGCCAGTGGGAGGAGAGCTGCTCCCTCCTAGGACATCGATCGTATCTTTCGAAGTTCTAATTCCAAGATCGCTTAGGGCGCTATGACGAAAGCTAAACCATGGAGATATCAATATAGAGTAGGAGATGCAAGATAATGGTATTAGCGAAGATAAAACGCCTATTACTCCTCCTAACGTTTTAAGCTTCATGATCGAGGTTTAACTGAGTATCTTAAAAGCGCTGCGCCTACCGAGAATATTGCCACGCCTATAATGAATACTATGAGGTAAGCCTGCCATTTCTCCATTCCTCGATCTTCGCTAATTTGGAAGTTTACCGACGATGAATATTTTCCGTTTATGCATAGCTGGAACTCGTAGCTTCCCGAATCTAAGTTATCTATCACGTAGGTAACGTTCCTCGTAGATATAACTTGGATAACCGGACCTGTATAGGCTATAAGGTCCATCCTCCCTTCGATAACGTTTCCCTTCACGCTGTAAGAAACGTTGGAGATCTTGAAGGCCGGATGGGGTAGAATCAAAACGGCGGTAATGATTGCTTTCCTTCCCTCAACTAAAGCCTTGAGATCTACGTTTAAGGGCTGCGCTGGAACCCACGGATATTCTTCCTCTACTTTAACGTAGAAATCATCGAACATGTTGGATAAATCGAGCTCTCCTTGGATGGTCGTGGTTCTATTCACTCTAATCCACTCGTATTCCTTCCTACCAGTTTCCTCATCCACCTTAGAGGCTAGAACCTGAGCCTTTACTCCGCTAGGCAGGTTAAGCCTTATCTTGTAAGGACAACCCTTTGCGTACTCAACGTTTAACTTAGAAGATCCTAACGCGTAAACGATCAAGAAGGTATCATTTCCTAAATCTATCGCTTTATGTACGTAGGAAACCCTTACCTTCTCCAACCCCCCGTTCACTATAGGCTGGGTCCACTGAACGACCATCATTTCAACTTCGATAGGCTTAGGCAGATAACTTCCATTATACGACCATTCCACCTCCTTCCCTCCTACCCCAACTACTAACTTCTCTACATTTCGAGGGACGGGAAATTTGATCAATACTTCGCCTTGGAAGCCCACAGGTTTTCCAAATTCGTATATACCCGTAACGTTAACTGTAAAACACCCATTTCCCCTTTCAATCGTTATCGTAATATCCTCGTTTTCTAGAGGAACGGTTGGAATAGGTATGGGGTTAGCGATCGCTATGGCTAAAGGAGGTAGGAGCAGTATGGAGAGCAAAAGCAGCGATTTAACGCTCATCCACCTAATCCTACCCATCCTCTCTATTTAACGCTATACCTTAGAACGCTCTTTAAGGGAGCTTATATACGACCAGTAGATGATAAGGCGATGAACGACGTCGAGGAAGTGCTGAAAGAGGAGGTTAGGAGGGCTTTAGAAGATAGGATAGATAGCATCTCTAGCCCTCATTAACTACAATATTTAACAGCTAAGTCTCACTAATTTCACATTCGCAATTTTAAGATCCTTCTCAACAATAGGCGTGGCTTTGAAGGAGAACGATATAGTCGATATAATTGCGAACATGTTACAGAAAGTATCTAAAGAAGATGGCTTAAATTTAGATAAAGAGCAAACCGTAGAGATGGCTACTAGGATACTTAAAAACGCTATCGAGGGGGTCTAAGGAAATTACGTCTTAAGCTAGCTTATCTAACAACTTAGAGAGAACGCTCCTGCAATTTCGTACTAAAAGATCTATCTCCTCATCCGTAGCCTTCTCTACGTGAACGCCTATAGCTACCGCTACGTCTTTCTTCAACCTTTCAAAACACCTTTTAGCGATCTCGAAAACCAGCTCCTCTTCCTTATGTCCGAGTAAGGATATGACCGATACGTTACACGATAACCGCCTAGGATCTCTCAAACTTGGCCTCTTCTGAGCAACAGCTACCGCTCCTATATGCGGCCTTTCTCCTCCTAAGATCCAAATTAAGGTAGACGATTCCACATTTAAAGCAACCGCCTCAACCCTCAACCTACCTTCTCCAACACCCTCCGTAACTACCTTAGCGAACATGTTCAAAATTTGAAAACTCCAAGGAAAATAAACTTTAAACTCCTCCTTAAAATCTTAAATAGAGCGGCGATAGAACGCCATCTGGAGAGCATGAGAATAACTATTTCCGATATAAAAGCAGATGTAGGTTCTATCGCTGGACATTGCCGTCCCCATCCTTTACAGTTAGAAGCGGCGAAGAAGGTGC
Organism: uncultured Nitrososphaerales archaeon; assembly: GCA_964420525.1. Classification (GTDB taxonomy): domain Archaea; phylum Thermoproteota; class Nitrososphaeria; order Conexivisphaerales; family CALBHZ01; genus CALBHZ01. The sequence goes on from CAYQTV010000093.1 coordinate 3,429, forward strand.
TAAAGGAGGCCGTAGATAAAGGCACAATTATCGATTTCTACGTAACTAGAGTTGGAGACGATATACACTTAATCATGACTCATGATAAGGGAGAGGATCATCCAGATATACACGGCGTAGCTTGGAACGCCTTTAAGGAAGCAACGAGCGTAGCTAAAAAGCTAGGGCTATATGCGGCAGGTCAAGACCTACTATCGGACGCCTTTAGCGGGAACATAAGAGGCTTAGGTCCTGGAGCGGCTGAAATGACGTTTGAAGAGAGGCCTGCTGAGCCGGTAATAATCTTAATGGCAGATAAAACCGAGCCTAGCGCCTTCAACTTGCCTTTAGCTAGGATATACGCAGATCCCTTCACTACAACTGGATTGGTAATCGATCCTAGGCTCCACGATGGCTTCATATTTGAAGTAGTAGACGTAATAGATCACAAGAGGATTAAGCTATCGACTCCGGAGGAGCTCCACGACCTACTAACTCTAATAAGCGATACCACTAGATATGCGATTAAGAGGATCTTCAGTAAAAATGAAAAGATAGGTATCGCCGCCGTTGTAAGCACGGAGAAGCTAAACATAACGGCTGGAAGGTATGTAGGAAAGGACGATCCATGCGCTATACTTAGAGCTCAATCGGGCTTGCCTGCGGTTGGAGAGATACTCCAGCCCTTCATGTTCCCTCACCTAGTAGCCGGATGGATGAGAGGTTCTCATCACGGTCCACTATATCCGTGTTGCGTAGATGATTCAGATCCAACCTTCTTCGACGGTCCTCCTAGATTGGTAGCTATAGGCTTCCAGATAAAGGAAGGTAGGTTAGTCGGAGAAGAGAATCCCGATAGTAGCCCCGTCGGAGAACATAAGCCGATCGACTACTTCAAGGGAAGCGTATTCGATCACGCTAGGAGAATAGCCGCGCAAATAGCCGAATACATGAGAAGACATGGTCCCTTCATGCCTGAAATAGTTCCTCCAGAAGAGCTCGAATATACGACTAGGCCGAGCGTTCTGAAGAAGTTAGAGGAAAGGATGGAGAAGCTATAACTTTCCTATTTTTTTAAAAAAATAAATTTTTTTAAAAAATAAGTGGAGAAGATCGAGTACTACTTAGCCTTCTTCTTTTTT
>CAYQTV010000094.1:0-4451 GCA_964420525.1 uncultured Nitrososphaerales archaeon
TAAACATGGGGTTCTTTACAACTCAGAGAACTAAGCAGGCGATATCCTCTGGATTAAGCGAGGCCACTACTGCAATTGAGGTAGAAGGAACGGTGATAGGTCACAGAAACGGAACCGGTTCATCGTTAGATTGGATTGCAATACCTCTTAAGCTCTCCTCTGGTCAGCAAAGCATTGACTTAGACGATAGTAGAGTAGCCATTTCGTATATTAGCGATCAGAGGGTTTATTCGAATATATACGCTGGGCCAACGACAGATCAGACTTATCAAGAACCATCAACGGTAGCAGATAGCTTAACGGCAACTACCCAGCCAAACGCTACGATCTTCTGGACCGTTTCAAACGAAAATCCACCGAACACCGTTCTAGATCCAGGCGAACACGCCGTTCTTGTAGTTAAGTTCGATAATAACAACATGCCTTCAAGCTACGATACCATTACCGTTGAAATAGTACTGCCCTCTGGAGCATCGATGACCGTCTCGAGACAAGTACCCGTAATAACCGATACCATAGTAGTACTAGGTTGATCCAAAATGACCTCCCTCATATTTCCCCCTTTATTTTTTTGGTGATGGTAAAAATGAAGAGCTTTTTTATGAGAATTGGCCTATTTTTAGGCCTATCCTTTATCCACATGTTCCTTTTCATTCACGGCTATTACCAACCTTATTCGGACGAGTTTCCTTTAATTACTCTATTATTACCTATTGCCATTTTTTCTCTCATTCCAATCAATAGTAAAATTTTTTCTTTTTTAAAAAGAAGTAGATCGTTAAAGGAAAGGAGGGAAGAAGAAGAAAAGGAGGTAAAAGTAGAGGAAGTTAAGGAAGAGGAAAAGAAGGAGGAACTTCCAGAGGTAAGCGCATTAAAAGCCTCTATTGATGATAAATTCATAGATGAGATTAAAATCCAGATAAATAGCCTGCAGAGCAAAATGGACGACATCGATGGAAAGCTCGGATCTTTAATTAAGAACCTTACGAGCATCGCTCAAAACATTAAAGATGTTAACGAAAACGTGAACGCCGTTCTCGCAGATATTAGGGCTTTGATGAATGAAGCCGAAAACCCCTTTATGAAGTTAAAGCTCAACGAGCCTCAATTTCCCTCCTCTGCAAACGAGTTAGAAGGAGCATCATCCGTCCAGTTAATTCAAACTCCAAAACCTAAGGTTCAACCTAGTAAATCGGTATCCAAAATCATAAGCCTCACACAGATTGTTGAGGATGTATTGAAAAGATATCCCGTAAAAGATATAGATGAGGTGCTATCTAAATATCTCGAACTCGGTCTTATTTCCGAACAGGATCTACTCACCATCTACAACTTAATCGACATCTTCTTGTCAACTAGAGTGGAAACCGAGAAAATGATCGAGCTACTGTACAAGTTCAAGGACTATTTAGGCATAGATGACCCCATGCTAGAGCTTGAGGCGATAAGAAGGAGGATTAGGAGGTTAGATAGAGGCGATGGAAGATGAGAGGAAACGCGATAATCGCCGAGGCCGTATTGCTTTTAGCTACGTTAACCGCCGCAAGCCTCTTCTCGGTAGCGGTTATATCCAAAATGGGCGCTCTGACTTCCTCGTTTTCTACTTCAATTAAAAACCATGAGGAGACGATTGAAGCGTCTATTAGAATAGTTTACGTTGCTCCTTTAAACGATACGTATATCACTACGTGGATTAAGAATACCGGGAGCCTTCCCATCCCTCTAAATGATGAGCTAGATATTTTCTTAATTGGAGGATCCACGTATAAGCGTATTCCATATGGGTCTGCATCCAAACCTTACTGGACATCCTATTCTAATGAAATAATTCCTAAGCTAACGAAACGAATCGATATCTTCCTAGATGAACCGCTAGTTGAGGGAGAAATATACGTGCTTAAAGTCGTGCTTTACACGGGATATGAGGACGATTATTACTTTTCGTATAGAGGTGGTTAAGAAATGGGTTTAAGCCAGATTATAGCCGGTTTTCTCTCAGCTATGGTCTTAATTAGCATCATTACCTATTTCGGTCATGCGTTATTCGTAAGCTCCGATCGCTATGTACTTGAAGCAAAAAATCTTGAGAGAAAGCTCATAATATCGTCTAATACTAAAGTGAGAATTCTCAATTTAACCGTTACATCCCCAAATAATGTGCTATTAGAGATTAAAAATGATGGAAATACGAAGGTAGTTTTTAATGAGAAATTCGATGTGATAGTAGATTATATCAATAGTGATGGAGAGAGAAAGATATTGAAATTAAACTACGGATCTCCAAGCAATGGATGGACTGTTTTGAATATAACTAGAGATTACATAGATCCAGGTATACTGAATCCGCATGAAGTAGCGTTCCTCTCTTTAAATTTATCCGAAGATATCGGTTCCGGAGCTCTAACGGTAGTTATCTGTCCCGAATACGGCTATCCTTCTCAAATAGCCATTAAAGTGAGCTAGAATGAAGAAGCCGTGGATCGTTAAGAGGATAATAGAGAGGGTAACGAAAACGGGGATAGACGAAAAACAGCTCTATATGCAGCTCCATCTGTACGCGCTCTCAACTGGCGAAGCAACTAGATCGGAGCTATTTAGACATATGGCTAAGCAGGAGGAGTACGCTCCGTATTCGACCGCAATGGGTGAAATAGATAAGCTAGGATCTAAGCTTAGATACGGCCTTCCTAAGGCATGTATTACTATCTCGAAGAAAATGAAAAATGAATCCTTCAAGGGTTTTTTATCTAGGCTTGGAGAAGCCATAGCTATAGGGGAAAGGCTTCAGGACTTCTTTGAAAGAGAATTCATGGCTACCTTAATGGAATACAAAGGACTTTACGAAAGATCGATAACTTCGGTTAGCGTGTTGCTTTCGCTGTATTCTAGCGTTATGTCATCGCTTATCTTTATTATAGCCTTTACCTTATTGCTATCCGTTTTCTGGCCGGTTGATCCATGGATTATGTTATCCTCCATAATAGCTATGTTAACCGCTTTAATAGTATTTGTAATATTGATGTTCTTGATATTCCCGAAGGATAAAGTTATCTGCAATAACCCTGCGGATTGGAAATACAAAGCGGTAAATGTACTCGCCTCAGTTGCTACCATTACCACCCTCGCTATCTCCATATATTCCGTTCTAACCTATCCATCGGTTAGGCTGGAGCCGATATTTGCTGCGGGAGCCGCCTGTTACTTCATTCCAGGGATGTTAGCGAGAGCATTAGATAAGAAAGTGAGGGAGTACGAAAAAAGCTACCCTTCCTTTATTAGACATATAGGCGATATCTATCAGAATACCGGTTCTCTAGAGGAATCGTTTAAATCGATAATAAAAGCTAAAATGGATACGGCTTTACAGCTTGTGCAGAGAGGGCTTAAAAGAGTTAGGCTTAGAATTCCTAGGAAGATAGTATGGCTCCATCTATCTAAGGAAACGAGCAGCGAATTAATCGAGAGAGGCAATAAGATAATCGCCGATGCGATGGATTACGGGGCGCTAGTGGGCAGAGTTAGCGAGAAGGTAGCGTACGTTTCCTCAATAATTTTAGATTTGAGGAATAAAAGGATACAGACGGCAAAATCTTTTGAATCGATCATCTTCATTCTCCATCCTCTAACGATAGCTTTAATGATGATAATGAACGAGCTTATGAGGATATTTAATGAAATATTTTCATCTTTAGGAAGTACCGCTAGGATACTTTCCTTTGGCCACATTTCACCTATGGTAATATACGTCACGTCGATTATGAGCACTTTAGCTCTCGTTTACGCAAATAGCTTGGCTATAAAAGCAGCCTTTGGGGGCTACTTCGGCACCTTCTACCTTACGCTAAGCCTAATGTTCGCTATTACTACTTGCGTTCTCTTCGCATCTCAAATGATAATGCAACAATTCCTCTTCCCAGCTATAGAATTGGAGAATATTAAGGGACTGGGTGGGATATGATGTTCCTGAAAATTGTCCAATTGCAAAATGAAGAGCTAGACAGGCTCTTGGGAGGTGGTATACCTTTCCCGAGCTTCATTTTAATCCAAGGAGAATACGGATCGGGTAAAACTATATTCTTATCTCAAATACTCAACGGTCTCCTAAAAAACGATTACTTCATAACCTATTTCTCAACCCAAACCACGGCTAAGGAATACTTAACTAAAATGAAACAGCTAGGTCTAGATTTCATGAACGCCTTTATAAGGAAACATCTGTACTTCATTACAATCCACGTTAAAGAGGGAAAGTGGTCCGAGGCCTCAATTAAGATCTTACTTAACTTCTTAAGAGATACCATCGATCGTTTGAAGAACTCCTATAACGTCTTCGTCGTAGATTCAATCGATATATTCATCGAATACAGCAGGGAGATAGACTTAATCGATTTCCTAACTTTTTGTAAAACTCAAGTTCCCTTAGGAAAGAGCTTCATTTTAACCATGAGCAA
>CAYQTV010000095.1:0-4385 GCA_964420525.1 uncultured Nitrososphaerales archaeon
GCTTCGAAGTTCAAAGTGAAACCTCCTATTTGTCCAGCATCCACTAGTATGCTGCTTAGTAAGCTGCTTATTTCGCCTATCTCCCTCTCTGCTTCTGGCATTACCTGCACTAATCCGGACTTAACCGACTTGATTACAGCCATAGCAGGAGCAAGCGTTACGACTATGTCGCCAAGCTCGGTCGCGGTGTTGAGCCTTAACACTATTTGTTCTAAAGCTACCTTAGCTTGGTTTACCATCTTGTACATCTTTCGAATTTCCGCTAATTCATTCGCGTAGATACTTGCATGTTGCATATCGTGCTTTTGAATGCTAGCTACTACCTTATTGAAAAGAGTGGTGTCCCTCTCCTTTAACCTATTTGCCGTCGCTTCTAGCTTGGATATCTGTATTTGAATTTGTCTTACAGCCTGCTCAATTCTAGGTTTAAGGGGACCGGCAGGCCTTATCGCCTCTTTAACTCTCCTCCTAAAAGTTGTTCCTTCATCTCTAGACCACTTTTTAACGAACTCGGACATTTTACCACCACTTAGAACTAACATAAAAGAAGCCTTATCGATTCTGTAACTCCCTTTAGCTGTAACTTCAGTTACAGCTAGGTAGAGTTACAAATATTGAGGAAGTTGTATAGAAAAACTGTCGACCTTTGTTATTAGAGTAGATTAAAAAGAAAGTCGTAAAAATGAGCGAAGCTAGGGATCTAATCGCTTCCTTAAGAGAATTCGGACTTACGGAATATGAAGCTAGGGTATACCTTTCCTTACTATCAAACGGTCCGATGAAGGTAAGTGAAATTGCTAAGGAGACCGGCGTTCCTAGAACTAAGGTATACGAAGCCATCAAGGGATTGAAGAGGAAGGGCCTTTTAGAAACCTTTGGTAAGCCCCTTAAATGTAGACCTTTAAGCTTTGAAGCGTCTATGGGAAAGATCATTGAAATGGAGGAAAAGAGACTTAAGGCTCTAAAAGACGCCCTCCTCAAGGTAAAAGAATATGGAAAGACAAAGGTAGCCACTATTAAGGTTGAGGAAGGAAGCTTCCAAATGATATATCCAGAGTCGGTTGTTAACAAGCTAAGGGAAATGATCGAGAACACTAGAGGTTACTTCCACGCCTTGATTGATAGTTGGGGCTTAAAGCTGTTACAAGATCTCACTTCTCATATATTAACACTCCTTCTCACCGATGTTGATGTTAAAATAGTACTATCATACAAAGATCAGGAAAGCGTTGTAGAAGGAGGAAAACTACCCTTCTCGTTTAAAGTAGGACCGGTAATAGATGGCAGGAACATCTTTATGGTAGATGACAAATTGCTACTCATTGTAGATAGCGGAAGTGGCATTGGATATTTCATAAAAATGCCTGAGATAGTTACCTTAATTGAGAGGTACATATTCTTATCATCGGTTGAAATGGCCGTAGATCTACCTCAATACATGAGGTTAATGAGTATCGGAATGGCCGAGGAACTTCCATTCTTGAAGGGAGACTCTCCTCTTTATAGGTTCTTCGTTGAAGCGGTTTTTGACGAGCTTTCTGAGGAAGCGTTGTGGAGGATTGGGCAGAGGATGTACGAAAAGATGACCTCGGCTATATCTAGCCATTTATTCAACATAAGGGGAGATGCCGCTTTATCCGCATGGTCAGAGTTAATAGCTTCTTCCCTAGAGGGAAGAGGAAAGGTCAGATACGACAATATAACTAAAATGATGATGATTGAATGGAATGAAGAGGGGAAATTGCCGTACTCCCTTTGGATGCTTGCTTTCGTTGGCTACTTAAGAAGCATTGGTAAGGAGCTGAGGATTGTAAGTAGGCTATCCGAGGGAAACAATCAAATAATACAACTAAAAGTCCCCTGGACCGTACTCGAGGAGCACGAAAGATTTTAAAATTAAATCGCTTTACGGTTTTCCGAGATGCCTAGACAGGTATTCGATGCAAAGACCTTCAAGGAACTCCTTGAAAAGGCTATAGAGGTAAGAGTTGTTAGACGAAAGGATTATGTAAAAATTAAGGCGAGGTTAAAGAGAATGTTATACACATATGTAACGGACGAAACAGAAGCGGAGAAACTTCTTAAAACGGTTAAAGCTCCTATAAAGGAGTTTTAGAAAAATAGGGGAAGGCATAACGATAGGGGAATCGGAAGTCCTGGCAATATTTCCCTTTTACTTAATAAATGTACCGAAATTGCGGCTCCAACGTTAATTAAAAGACAAGAGATGAACATTCTCATTACTCCTTTGTGTATCATTATCGATATGGGAATTAGCGAATAAAAAATTAAATCCCCTACACCTATTGTAATATCTGACAGGTTAACTGTAAGAGAGAGCCAAGGGGCTCCTTTGGATAGCGGACCTTTGAATACTAGGTATACATCAAATGCAGCTAGGACAAGCGAAAGAATTAATATAGCGTATAAGGGAAGAGTTATTGCTAATAACGTGGATGAGGAAGCTGAGAAGATCACCGTTATTATCCTTTTAATTTCGAAGTTATTCAACAACATTAGCAAAACGAAGAGGGGGATACACGCTATTGAAATTAGCGGAGCCCAAAAGTGATCTATGGAAAAGATGATTAGGAAGAGCCATGTACTTATTACCAATGACTGTACGATGGCGAGCACTAATTTGAAAGCCTTAAGTTCGAGCAACTTAATCATTAAGAAGCTGAAGGAGATGGGAATTAGCGAAAGAAGGAAGCCGAAATAAATCGAAGTCGGTAAGTCAGAGGGAACTACATACAGTTCTGTTGAATAAATTCCCCATGTATAGTACGAAAAGGGGATCGAGATAGTCTGAACAGTTAAGATCAACATAATTAAGTTTAGTATTCTTTTCATATTCACATTCATGCTCGTTAAATTAATCCTATCTTTTTCATACAGTCAGAGCATAATATAGGAAGTTTTCGATCTACATCTAAGACGCTATTAGCGAAGCTCATTATACAGTTAGAGTTATAGCAGTGCTCAAGTCCCATTAAATGACCTATTTCATGAGCGGCTTCTTTAAAAATCCTCTCTTCATAAAGCTTCCACCCGGCATTCATACCTAGCCTATAAGTAGATAGTAACGCTATCTTAAAAGATGGAAGAGCTACTCCAAATACAAAGTTGAACTTTCCTACGAATAAATCCTCTCCCATTACATACAGTACGTAGTCTACTCCTTCCGGTTTGCTCTTAGAAGTAAGCCTACTTAATATCCTTGAGGCATCATACTGATTCCTCTTTTCATCTATTTCGAATTTCTCTAAAGGTTCGGGCGTAGTATCGTATATGGTTTTTAGAACGTAGAGAGATGCTGCTGAAACTAAGGGTTTAGATGGGGGCATTGGGATCTTTCCAAGCTGTTTTATTAGTATGGTACCTCTATATTTCAATGATATCACCTCTTTCAGGAACTATCGTGTCGTAGCCTAGCTCCTTTAAATCTCTCGATAATCTTTCACAATTTTCCTTTTCACCATGTACTATTACTACTATAGGAGAGCCCTTTATATCCTCCTTAAACATCCTTAGAAGCTCCTTCCTTCCAGAATGAGATGAAAGATCGAAGCGTTCAACTTCTGCTTTGACCTTCACCTTTCTACCGTTTACATAAATGATCTTTTTATCAAGTAAATCTCTTCCAGGCGTCCCGGGAATTTGAAATGCTACTATGGCTATGCCGTTTCTGCTTTTCTTAGCTACTTTCATGTTATAGAAAACCGCTGCTCCTCCTACTAGCATGCCGGCCGGAGAGATGATAACACACGGCTCGTTTACTACCCTTCTCCTTTTACCCCAGCTTTCTACAAATTCGATTTTGTTTAGTGCTTTTTCAAGTTTCTTGCTATTTTTCAAGAATTCTGGATGCTCCAGCAGTATTTCATTCGCCTTTAAAGCCATACCGTCCATGTATACATTGTATGGGAAATTGTGCTCGTAAAAGATAAGCGCGACCTCCTGAGCTCTACCTACTGAAAACGATGGAATTAATAGCGTTCCTTTCCTTTCCACCACTTCTTTAGCGAAGTCAATTAGTCTTTTCTCCTCCTCCCTTCTATTGGGATGATCGGTAGAAGCGTACGTACTTTCGGTTATTACGAGATCTACTTCAGGTAGTTTTCTTTCAGTAGGTAACGTTAGCCGCGTCTCTGTATGGTTAACGTCTCCAGTGTATAAGATGGATTTACTGCCTTTGACATATATCATCCCACTACCAGGTATGTGTCCAGCGTTTAACATCTCTATCTCAAAACCTCCTATTCTCAATATTTCTCCATAATAGATAGGATTGAAGTGTTTATGCAGTGCTTTTATTTCGTCCGTTCCATAAGGAAGCCTCGGTCCGCTTATTTTCATTAAATCGTAAAGAAGGAGTTCAGATA
>CAYQTV010000096.1:0-4347 GCA_964420525.1 uncultured Nitrososphaerales archaeon
CTAAGCCCTTAGTGTTCCTATCTACTAGGATAGCGCTTATACCTCTCGGACCCTTCTCAGGAGCGGTCTTTGCAAACACTAAGTATACATCAGCAACAGCCGATTGCGTATTGAAGATCTTTTCTCCATTAAGTACGTACTCATCACCTTCTAACCTAGCGGTAGTCTTCATTGCCGCTACATCTGAACCTCCAACCGGCTCCGTAAGAGCGAAACACGGTATCTTCTCAGCCTTCACTATTGGAGGTATGTACTTCTTCTTAAGCTCTTCAGATCCGTACTCCAATATTATCCTAGATGTGAGTAGGAACGGATCTAAGAGGAAAGCTGTTAGAGGACAGGCATACGCTATCTCTTCAGTTACTATCGGAATGTTAAAGAGATCCCATCCACTTCCTCCGTACTCCTCGGGGATAGTTAAGCCAAGTATCCCTAGTTCAGCTAACTTCTTGATATTTTCCTTAGGATATTCGTCGTTTTCATCCCATCGCTTTGCTTTAGGCATGAACTCGTTCCTCGCAAGTTCTCTAACTTCCTTTCTTAGAGTCTCTGATTCAGGAGGAATTGAAAAGTTCATATTGCCTCTTCCTTTTAAAGCTTATATAAATTTTTATTGAAGAAACCTCCTTTCTATGTAAGACAAATGAAGAAACCTCTCAATGTAGATAAGAAACCTCAAAAATAGAGGATAAACGCAACCATAATGACTAGAACGTTGGTTTTTCGTTAATCGTTATATTCTATTTTTACGTAATATTATAGCTAGATAGAAGATATTAACGATAGTCGAATTCTATACATGTCCAAAAAGCAGGATAAATAAATCTTTAATTATTACTTATAAAGCCTCTGAAATTATGGATTTAAAAATAGCCGTTCTAGCTAAGGCGTCAATAGACCCTAACCTAGTGGAGGTAGATAGTGCGAACAACGTTATCACTGAAGCGATGCCTCTCATTATAAGCTTATACGATAAGAACGCTATGGAGGAGGCTTTGAGAATTAAGGAACGCTTAGGGGGAGAAATCCACGTGCTCTCAGCTCTAACTTGGGGACCCATCGATAAAAGGGAAAGCGAAGCAGAGAACGTGTTAAGGGAAATCATAGCGATGGGAGCGGATAATACCCACTTCATAGTAGATGAAGGACTAATAAATGGGGATCCATCTATAACCAGCTTGGCCTTAGCTAGATTGGCTGAAAAACTAGGAGGCTTCGATATCTACTTAGCCGGTGAAGCGTCTATGGACATGTTATCCTCCCAGCTCCCCTCTAAGTTCGCTGAAATCTTAGGCATACCGGTAATAAGCTTCGTTAAGAAGCTTGAGATAGAGGATAAGAAGGTCAGAGCTGTAAGAAGTCTAGAGGACGTCCTTCAAACCGTGGAAACGGAGCTTCCAGTGGTGGTAAGCGTAACTGGAGAAATCAATCAGCCTAGATATACTACGGCTTTGCAGATAAGGAAGGCCTTCAGAAAGCCTATAAACAAATACTCCCTATCAGATTTAGGCATCGAAGCGGTAGAGAGGAAGGTAGAGAGGAAAGCGATAAAGATCTTACCTGTCGAAAGAAAGAGGGTTAAAGTAGAAGGAGAAAGCTACGAGGAAATGGCGGAGAAGCTAATTGAGGCTCTAATTAAGGAGGGGATAATTAAGCCAGGAGGTTGATAAGATGAAGGCCTTAATTTTTGGAAATAAGACGCAGCATTTACTAGAGCTCGTAGGCTTCGCTAAGCAATTAAAGGCGGATGAAGTACACGCCTTAGCTGTATCGTTGAGAGAAGAAGACGTCAAGGAGGTAGCGGAATTAGGCGTCAACAAGATATACTTGATAGAGGACAAAGACGTAACAACGGACGACATCGTAGATAAGTTAATCGAGCTTTCTAAATCCATAAACCCAGATGTAATAGGAGGGCCTGGAACTAGAGATGGCTACGAAATTACGTCTAGATTGGGAGCGAGGCTGGGTATTTCCACGGTTACAGAGGTCGTTGGAGTGAACGTAGAAGAGGCCTTAACTCTTGAAAGAGCGGCTATAGGAGGAAGAGCCGTATGTATCGAAGTCGTTAAGCCTCCCGTTACCTTAACCATATCGCTAGGTAAGTTCAAGCCTCCGGAGGAGAAAGTAGGAGCAGCCGCCGTCGAGAAGGTATCCGTTGAGAAGAGAGGGAAAATAAAGATAGTAAGCGTGGAGGAGAAGGCGAAGGGAGGGATCGATATAGCGGCATCTCCTATCGTTGTTGGCGTCGGCAGAGGATTTAAGAGCAAGGAGGATCTAGAGTTAGCACAGAAGTTAGCGAACGCGTTAGGAGGAGCCGTAGGCTGTAGTAGGCCAATAGCGGCGGACTACGGGTGGCTTCCAGAAGACGTATGGATAGGCTTTTCCGGTAAGAAGATAAGGCCGAAACTCTACGTAGCCTTAGGAATATCGGGCGCCGCCGAGCATATGGCGGGAGTAAGGGACGCTAACGTGATCGTTGCCGTAAATACGGATGAAAAAGCTCCTATATTCGAGCAATCGGATTACGGAGTAGTGGCCGATCTCTACGAATTCATACCGGTGTTTTTAGACAGGCTAAAGAAGGTCCTCTCCAAATAACATCATTTATTTTTTAGGACAGTCTGTACAGCTCCTTCAAGGTCTTTATCTCATTTTTCTTTACAATACTTAATAATATGAGGGAAGTGGTAAAGGCATCTCCCAACGATGTATGTCTTGCAATGATCGGAATTTCCAACCTTCTCGCAAGCTCCTCCAAACTCATAGCGCTTACATCCATTAAGTAATGGTAATATGGATGGATTATAGATAAGAGCTTCTTCCCCAATCTCTGAACGTCGATTACGGGATTCAGTAAGGGGACGTTAAAGCACTTCTTTAAATCCCTATCTAAGACCAAGTAATCGAAAAGTGAAAACGTGCATATTATGTCCTTTCCTACAAAGCTTAAGAACTCCTTCAAGGCATCAGTAAGCTCGTATGCATCGACTAAGAGGTCCGGCGTTATCTTATGGATTTTTATGCTTTCTTCGGTAACGTTTCCAGATTTCACTAGTACGAATAAGCTATCGTTAAGATCTACATCTAGGTTCTTTATGCCTATTGCTCCTATAGATACAATCTCACATTTCTTTACATCTAAGCCCGTAGTTTCAATATCGACGCATACGATCCTCGTGTCCTTTAGATCTACGTCTAAGTTAAGCTCGTTAAAGCCATTTAGGTACTTGCTTACAACATCATTTACCTTAGGCCTTACGAACAATTTCGCTAGCTTAAGCTTTAGCTTTAACCATAGGATAGAAGCCATTCCTTCGTTACACCATACTTACTCGCTAGATATCCCTCTATTACTGCTTGAAGCCTTTTAATGGACTTCACGGACTCCCTCATCAATATCCTAGTTAACTTCTCCTCTACCTCTTCCTTAAACTCTTCTCCTCTAATCTCCTCGAGTTGGAGCTTTAATCTCAACCTAGATAGAAAGTCATAAGAGCTGATTATAGTGTCCTTATCTTCCCTAGATAAAACGCCCTTTTCATGTAGCTTAGATATCCTCTTAAGGGTATTTGTTTCTTCAATTCCCTCAGCCAGAGACAGCAACCTCACACCTGTGAATATAGGCTTCAATAAGTTCTTCACCTCCTTACTTTTAATTGAAGAAGGGCTTATCCTTATCTCAGTTTTAAATAGATCCTTTGCAAGAAGCCAAACGAAGACCGGCCTCTCCTTCGTTAGAGAGATGACTTCTCTCCTTAACTTCTTGACGTAATCTCCTCTTCCGTATACGTTCCTAAAATCCAGTAAGATATTTAATAGCAAGATGTTCTTATCGCTAGGAGACGTAGTTAATTCTTGGAAGAATTCGAGCCATTCACTTACCGACTTACACCACTTAGGGTTGTCGACCGAGAAACCTCCTTCACAACCCAGATATCCTATCTCCTTTAACATCTTCATAATACATTTACCTAGCTCTAAGATCTTCGATCTATCTTTTTCTCCAATTCCGTCTTCAAATACTATTCCAGAATCTATATCCGACTCGATCGTAAGCTCTCCTCTCCCTAAACTCCCAAATCCCATAAATGAAAAATCGTTAGAGGCATATCCCACTTCTTCCTTAGCTAAGGAGATTACCTTGTTAATCAACTTATCGGTTATGAGCGTAATTAGGTTAGATATGTGATGGAACTCTAACGCCCTATTCAAAAGCTGTTGAGCTAGGCCTTCGAGTCTTCCTCTAATTCTAGCTAAATCCTCGAGAGTGCTCATCTTTTCAATATCTCTAATCATGTAGTACGGGTTGTAGAATTCTTGTAACATGATATCTCTCATCGTTAT
>CAYQTV010000097.1:0-4297 GCA_964420525.1 uncultured Nitrososphaerales archaeon
AGAGGCTCAATTTACGTAGAAGCAGCCGATAAAGTGACCTTAAAGAAAATAAGGGATATAACCTTTGTAAACGCTAGAGATGTTTTAGGCATCTTATACGAGTCCAAAAGCGGAAATACTAAACTTAAGTGGAGGCAGATAAGAGGAAAGATGGGGAAGGTGACTGGAATAGCTTCAGGTAACGCATTAACTAACCTCATAACAGCTAAGGTTATTACACCAGAATATATTAATAAGATACTTAAGGGTACTAAAGAGGAGGAGGTTGAGAAGACTGTAAACGAGGAGGGAGAGAAGCCCACTTCATAAATTCTTCATCTGGAGGGTACTTCTCATAAAGCTCTTTCCTTTTAGACTCTAAAGGAGTGTTCTCCTTGCCTAGGAGCTCCGCATATGTGTATACTAAATGCCCGTATCTTCTCGCTTCTCTTCTCACTTCATCAATGTATGTGCCGTAATTCTCAGATCTCATGATATGGTGATCGATTATGGTTATCTTCGAGTATTCTACGACCTTTTTTAATCGGTAGAAGGACATAGCTACCTCTTTTTCGCTTACGCTTTTATTTACTAGGTAGATAGGAGGGCCGGAAAGAACGCATATTCTCGGCTCTATTCTCTTTATTAAATTGAACGCCTCTTCCGTACCTGGTCCCTGAACGTCCGACAAGAATAGTAGCTCGTTATCTATATTTAGTGCTAACACATAACCAAGCTTACTATCTTCACTTCCATGTTTTAAAGGAATGAATTCAAATTCTATATTTTCTAATAGAAGTCTTTCCCCGTTTAAAAATTTCACCTCTCTAGAAATCTCCTTACTGACATTAAAAAACTTCAAAGCCCTAAACCTCTGGCTGTAATTTATATTGGTTTCTGGAGATTTTGCCCATATCTCCTTACCCGAGTATATCTTCTTTGCTAGCTCGAGACCAGCCCACGTCCATTTCCATTCTATATTAGGCCAACATGGAGTATAATGATCGAAATGATAATGGGAAATGAACACTATGTCTGCCTTCCTCGCTGCTCTCCTTATTCTTATTTTCGAATCTTTTAGAGCCTTATACTCTATGGGGTGAGGAGGTAGCCCGTATCTAGGACCTAAGGAGGAACCAGCATCGACTAGTATCCTAAGGTTCTTTAAATCTACTAAAAGTGCCATAGACCTCACTCCTAGAGAATCGGACGCAAGCGGTATTAACTTCAACATCATGAGAAATACTTAGATCGATATTAAGTGTTTTTATTTAAGAAGCGTCAATTTTATAAACTCGAGGAGAGAAGTATATTCAGGCGGCCGTCGTCTAGTCTGGTCTAGGACGTCAGCCCCCCAAGCTGATGATCGCGGGTTCAAATCCCGCCGGCCGCATTTATTAAAGAAAACATGTTCTATTCATTTAAGGCGAGAAGCGCTTCCACTAAATCCTTCAATGATACGATTCCTATCGGCTTTCCCTCCCTATCTACCGCTGGAAGATGCCCAACTCCGATATCCCTTATCTTCTTAAGAGCCTCCATTAAGGGCTCTTCTTGTTTAACTACTAATGGATTATTCGGTCATTATGTTCTGTAAAGGTATTCCTACCTGTTTACTCGCTACAGCGTAAAGCATATCCCTTTCAGTAACTATTCCTACGGGCTTATTCTCCTTATTTACAACTAATAGAGAACCTATCCGTTATCGTAGTACATAATTTTAGCTTCTTGTTCAATAGTGATATCTTGGTATACCGTTATGTTAGGAGGCAAGACAATCACGTCACTTAACTAATATCGGTAACTTCCTTCTCGCTTCTATCCTCATAACGATACTATCCCTTAAGGGAATCTATTAAGTTTTTAACCTCAAGACGGAGAATTCGCTGCCAGCGGATATCCCCGTTAAATTGGAAGCCGATCCTTCTTTCACCGAGATTTCGATAAAGCCCGAGCTTCCCGGAATAAGCCCTAAACTTCCTTCTCTTATATCTTGGAACGAACTTACGAAGTGGGCTTCATATTCCCTTTCCTTTACTTTTACCGTGTATTTCTCATTAACCCTCTTCCATCTTTCGAATTCTCGTATACCTATGTTAGTTACGATATTACCGAACCTATCTACATGCAAAGCTTCAGCTAGTACGTATGATTCTGAAAAGCTGGCTTTAGCTAAGTTTAACTCCACAATTTTATCTATTCTCTTTCCTATGCGTTCAATTTCAAAGCCTTTAGCTAAATGGGCTGCAACAGGTGCAAATACATCTCTAGCATCGAAGGTACCGCTTCTGGGAAGCATAATTGATGTATTTTCGATTTCCCTTATTTCTACAATACCATCTCTGCTACACGCAGGATAAAGAAGCCCGTTATCCGGTCCTACAAACAGAAGTCTTCTAGTTTTAACTACGATGGCCCTTCTGTTCGTTCCCACTCCTGGATCTACCACGGCTAAGACGATCGAGCTATTGGGAATGTATGGCGTTAGTTGATAAAGTATAAACGCTCCTTGTTTAGTATTAAAGGGTTCTACTTCATGTGTAATGTCTATTACTTCAACATTGGATGCAATTGAGATAATTACCGCTTTTACGGCAGAAACGTAATAATCTCTATAACCGAAATCGGAAAGAAAGAATATCCTCTTCATATGCTGATAGATGGAGCTCATCCACTTTAAATTTTAAAAGATAGTTTTTAGGATCAGAGGTGGATATGAACGTAATTACGACGGAAGAGATGAAAAAGATTGAAGAGGAATATCATAATTTGGGGTATAGCAGGACCCTAATGATGGAAAACGCTGGAAGAGCTGTAGCAGATGAGATAGAAAGGAGGATTGACCCTTTAAAGGATGTTAAGATTGTTATCTTATGTGGAACAGGCAATAATGGAGGCGATGGAGCCTCAGCTGCGAGACATCTCGCTTTAAGAGGATATAACGTTGAGGTCTTTTTATTAGGAGAGATGGATAAAGTGAGAACGGAAGAGGCGAGGACTATGTGGAAGGCTCTATCGTTAATGAACATAAGGGTATTGGAGGTTTTGAGAGAAGAGGATCTTATGGAGTATGAAGAAGAAATTGAAAATGCAGATGTAGTTGTTGAAGCTATGTTAGGCACCGGAGTTAAGGGAGAGGTAAGAGAGCCCGTAGCAACAGCTATAGATATAGTTAATAGAAGTAAAGGGTTGGTGGTTGCCGTAGATCTCCCATCTGGATTAAATCCCGATACTGGCGAAATCGTTAGTAAAGTTGTAAGAGCGGATTTAACGGTAACTTTTCACGCAGCAAAGCCCGGCCTGTTAAACAATAAGGACGTAGTAGGGGAATTGGTAGTTAAGGAGATTGGAATACCGGTTAAATCTTGAGGTATCCCAATATTAAGTATATTATCGATTGAATGAACAGAATTGACCATATCACCTTATTCCATTCGATAATCTTCTTTCCATCAAGTATGCCGAAGGGTAACAGATTAAATGTAGCTATGAAGGCGTTGAGGTAAAATGCTACAGCTAATAACCTTCCGTAAGTCGTTAACATAAGGGGCAACATTATCAAGGCTATGATTATATTCGTGAGAGGACCCCACATTGCTATCTTACCCATCTTCTCAACGTTTGTGTAGCCGAATATGACTACGGCTCCGGGAGCTATTACCTTAAGAGGAAGGAAGATGCTCAGCAAGGTTAATGTAGCTCCCCAAAGGCTTAGATTAAACTCTCCGTATAACCCGTTCCTACTGGCGGCTATCTTATGGGCAAGTTCATGTAAGATAAAAGCTAAGAGGAAGATGACGCTATTGAGATAAAAGGTATAACTTCTTAAATTGAAACCGAGTAAGCTTGCGCCTACAGACCATACGAGTATAGCCCCTATTGCGAAACTAATTATTTCTTTGCCTCTAAATGCAATTTTAACCCCTTTTCTCTCCTCTTCAACACGATAATATGGGTAGAGTATAGGTTGTGGTTTTCTAGATGGAGGTAAGGCAAGCTTTAGATTAGGACATTGGTGTGCCTCCGGCAACCTATGTTCTACACAAAAATACTTTCCACAATATGGACATCTAAAAGGAATAGGTTCCTCTTTACCACAATAATCGCACTTCAACTGTTTAACTATAACTTAGCATTCTATAAAAATTTGAAGTTATTCCTCATCTAAGAACTCCTCCGGCTTTGGAGGCTCCGGAGGTAAGCCCTTCCTTTTCCTTATCTGCTCTATAACTGATTTCATTAAGCTTGATGGTAAGGGCGCCCATCTCTTAAAGCTCGTATTCCATAGAGCTTTACCAGCTGTGGCTCCTCTCATAAC
>CAYQTV010000098.1:0-4265 GCA_964420525.1 uncultured Nitrososphaerales archaeon
ATTACCATTTGTTCAAGGCTAATGGTATTTCCCATTTCAAGACATCCCATACCGAATATTACATTGCCTCCTGCCATTGCTGTCGCTAAAGCAGTAAGGGTTTTCTCAATAGCTGCTTGAGCATCGGGTATTTTCGAATCAGACCATGTGGCAACATTAGAGGGTATTCCATAGTAACGGGAAAGTTGAGCTATTGCAGCGTTAATTAAAGCACACTCAGGGGATCCTGTAGGAGTTAGAGCGGTTTTCATATCCATTATCGTTGATGAACATCCATAAACTATGGGATTACCTCTATTAATTAATTGAATTAAGGCCATTCCTGCGAGGTCTTCGGCATTTTGTACTACGATTGTTCCGGCGATTGACATTGGAGAACTACCGCCTCCCATAGCCATGGTAAATACATCAATGGGTACGTTTCTTTCAGCTAAGATTATAGCCGCTTCAGTAAATCCAGCATCGAAGTCGAGAGGTGTAACAGGACAGAGAGGCATCATGAATAAGGGGTTCTTCTTAAGCTTTTCCTCTCCTCCAACAACTAATGAGGCCATTTTGTATATATCTAACGCGATATGAGGGTTTTGTATATCAGTGAAAATCGGCTTTGTGGTATTTGATACGGCTAAGTAGAACATATAGTGATCGACCAACCTCTGGTCTATATCTGAGGGGGTTACCGTCGTATAAAACATGTCTATATAGTCTAATGCGTCCGCTAGCTTCACAGTCTTGGCGTAGTCATCTAGTGTTGACGGTCTCGCTATTCTCTCCGAACAATCAAATGTTTTGTAACCAATTGATAATGTAGTAGGAACAATATAGTCCCCTCCTATAATTACCTCTTTCTTTCCATCTCTTCCATAAAGCTTAAACTCACGAGGTATACTCTTAAGTGTTTCAGTTATA
This sequence comes from uncultured Nitrososphaerales archaeon, assembly GCA_964420525.1. Lineage (GTDB taxonomy): Archaea > Thermoproteota > Nitrososphaeria > Conexivisphaerales > CALBHZ01 > CALBHZ01. The sequence continues at coordinate 910 of CAYQTV010000098.1, forward strand.
ATTTCCTCCGGTATCTTAATGATTTTCTTCTCGAAGTCTACATCTGCCCCAGCATCTTTGAATACTTCCAAAGCTCTCTTTACCGGTATACGTACACCTACTTTCTTAAGCACTTCTAAGCTTGCATTATGTATCTTCTCAATTTCATCTTTTTCTAGCAGTTCTAACCTCGCCCTTTTGCCTAATTTAATCAAGAAGACCACCTCTATTCTGAGAGTCCTAGCAACTCCCTAGCCTTTTTTACAGCCTCAGAAGCGTTTTGACCGTATCCGTCTGCCCCGATTTTCTCTGCATAAGACTCTGTTACGGACGCTCCTCCTACCATAACCTTTACCTTATCCCTATACCCAACTTCAGATAGGACATCAATTACGTCTTTCATGCCTGGCATTGTAGTCGTCATCATTGCGGATATAGCGATAATATTTGCATTCTGTTTCTTCGCCTCTTCAACAAACTTCTCTACTGGGACATCCGCTCCTAGATCAACAACGTTAAATCTAGCAGCCCTTAATAGAGCGGCAACTACATTTTTACCTATATCGTGTATATCGCCCTCAATTACTCCTATAACTATGTTACCTAACGCACTTCTCTCGGCTTCTTCGGACGGGAGTTTTGAAAGTAAGATATTTACGATCTCCTTCATAGTTTCACCCGCTAGTACGAGATGAGGGAGGAAGATTTCTCCTCTATCGAATTTGTCGCCTATTATCTTCATAGCTCTGGCTAACGGTCCTTGTATAAGTTTTACCGGTGAAACATTCTTCTCTAACGCTTCCTTGGCTAATTCAATAGCCTTATCACGATCAAAGTTAAGGAGAGCTAAGGCCATCTCCTCGCCTATCCTTTCTTCTTCGGACATTTTAACCACCTCCTCTTGGCCTATATTCTCTAGCTACCTTTACCATAATTTTAACGTTTTCTAGTGGTGTTCTCGGAGATAAACCACAACCGGAACACAAAACGTCAACTCCCTCATCTATACACTTTCTTGCTTCTCTCTCTACATCCTCAGGTTTTCCGTATAGAAGAACGCCCGTAGGTGCTAAGTTACCAAAAATAGCTACCCGACCTTTGGTTTGCTCCTTTGCTTCCTTTATACTGACGAAGTAATCTATACTTATGCCCTTCGTTCCAGTCTCCATTACCGCCTCTAAAGCGGGCTTCTTAGAACAGTTGTGGATGATAGTTGGTATTCCCTTAGACTGTATAAATTTAACTAGCTCAGATGTATACGGGTGAGAGAACTTATAGTAGAAGTCGAGACCGAAGTAATCGGTATTAGCAGATGCATCTAAAATTACTATAGCATCTCCACCCGATCTTATTAACTCGTCAGCAAGGGTTTTTACAAATTCAGTTGTGATTTTCATAACATTGTGGATGAAATTTGGAGATGTTAATAAATATTTAAAGAAATTTGTAGAACCTAGTAGGTACTCAGCTAATCCAACCGGAGATTCCACCTTAGGTATTACAGGGACCTCCTTACCAACGTCCTTTGAAAGTAGTTCTACGGCCTTTAGTAATACCGGTAACCGTCCATCGCGTTTAGGATCAGGGATCCTCACTTTATCGAGATCCTCAGGTTTGTTGATTAAATTGGATAACAATTGAGGCTGAGTATCTCTTTCCCATTTTCCTACCGGTACCCCAAAAGCTTCGGCCTCAATTGTAATATCGAAGGGAACTCTAACGGCCTCTATACCGGCTACCCTGTACGTAGCTGCAGCAAGTTTAGCCATCTTTTCAGCATTTTTATGAGCTTCTGGCCACCATGCATCGGTAATACGCATAAGATCGAGAATAGCAGACTGTAGTGGAGATGCCGCAGAAACTCTATCTACCGGCTTTCTCTCCATTATAGCAAAGAACCTTTCTCTGTGATTCATGCTTTTTCACCCTACTTTTGGTTTACCTCTCGCTATTATTACTACCGGCATTCCAATGAATACCTCACCAAAAGATGTCGACTCAGCTGCTTTCCATCCTCTAGTTTCTATTTTTACGTCCTCTGCTCCTGCAGCTATAGCTAATTCAGTAGCGATCTTCTTTCCCTCTTCAATAGCGAACTTTTGAGCCTCCTCTAACGTAGGTAATATCTTCCTTCCAAATGGTCCGTGTACAGAAAATCCGCCGTCTCTAGACCATCTTATCAAGACTTCAACTCTCTCTACGATCTCTGAAAAGATCGCACCTACGGCCGTTCCGGCTTCGTAGTGAGTAGGGAAGATCGCTTCAGTATTTAGAGCCTTAGCGAGCTCACCTATTCCTATCGCCTTAGCCGGCCTCCCTATCCCTATGATGGGCATGTTGAGTTTAAAAGTGCAGTCGAAGGATTCTCCCTTCTTGAATAGCGCCTTTTCAACTAGATAAGGACTATAATGTTTCTCCTCTCCTACCTCGTCAGCAATTAACTTCTTCATAACAGTATGTCCGTACATCCTGAGTATTTCTTCTCTAGCTCTCTTTATAAACTCATCAACTGAAAGCTTGGCCTCTTTCGCTTTTAATTCTACTCCCATCTTAGCCGCCTCTACGCTCCACTCTGTGAATATTCCCTCAACGTGGAATATATCAGTTGGGGTAACTCCGACTTGAAAGAGTATGAAGCGTTTGATGTAGTTCTCTATTCTTCCCATATAGAAATCTATTTCAGGTATCACGTTCCTTAGTTCAGGGAGACAGGCTATCTTGAACGATCTTATAGCATCTAGTAATCTCTTTCCTACCTCATCGGTTACTAAATGTGCTCTACCTTCATTTACAATAAAGAAACTGGTTACCTGATGTTCTCTCATTTTATCGATGACTTCAGGATGTTCATAGCCTATATAAGCCAGAGGAAACACTCTCCTAGGACCTACCTTGATTTTGCCCGTCGGTGTAACTTCTATTTCGCTATCCCCTCCTAGTCCCACAGTAACCATATCTACCGCTTTTACCTTCGTCCTATACCCACCTACTAATGAACCTGCTTGGTTAATTTTTGGCATCCCTTTTTCAAGAATTGCAATATCGGTGGAAGTGCCTCCTGTGTCGATTATTAATGCTCTATCCCTTCCAGATAAAATTCTAGCTCCAATCGCACTAGCCGCGGGACCAGTTAGTATTGTTTCGACAGGACGATCCCTAGCGACAGCTTCTTGCATTAACGAGCCATCCCCCTTAACGACAAAGAGCTTCGCATGACCGAGGCCTAGCTTATTTACCGTCGTTTTAACAGCATCTAAGAATTCCTTTAAAATTGGAGTAAGGCCGGCATTAAACACAGCAGTTACCGTCCTTTCATAAAGTCCTAAGTCGGCTGTAAGTTCATGACTACAGACCACAGGCTTATCGGTAAGGCTTTT
>CAYQTV010000099.1:0-4235 GCA_964420525.1 uncultured Nitrososphaerales archaeon
CTTCAGGATTTGGAAGGAGTATAGAATCCTTTAATAGAACGAAGTTAAAGGTTTACTTCTTAATTTCTAAGCTGGATATTGCCGAGTCTGCAAAGCTTTCAAGCATAGAGAGAGCGCTTAGCGATTTAAATGAGTACTTTAGCACTAATATAATTATGCAACTAAGCGATGTAGATCCTAACTTCGTTAAATCTCCAATTCAACTACAAGAGGGAACGGTTGTTAAGGGAAATGTTCTAGACGTACTTCCCTCTACCCTAATATCTCAAATATTCGGTCAATCCTTTTTCATCCCCCTTATAATCTTTTTACTATCGATTGTTGTAGCACAAATAGCCGCTACATCTACTGCTGTAGAGAACGAGGAGAAAACACTCGAAACGTTACTGACGTTGCCCGTAGATAGGACAAGCATTTTAATGGCTAAGCTCTTAGCCTCGACAATAATAGCAATCATAGGTACCGTTTTCTACATGATAGGCTTCCAATATTACATGATGGGGTTTATGGGAGGAATGTTTGCGGGATCCTCTGTATCCCTATTAACATCTAATCCTTTCGTTTACTTAATGTTAGGAGCTTCCTTATTGATAGCTATACTGTTCACTACTAGTTTAGGAGTAGTTATAGGAGCTTTAAGCAACGACGTTAGGATAGCCAACTCCTTTTTAGGCGTTTTAATAATACCGGTCATGATGCCAGCCTTCGTCTTAATGTTTGGAGGAAGTATAGAAAGCCTGCCCTTAGCCTTGAAAGCGACACTTTTAGCCCTACCAACTTCATACCCTATGATGTTATCTAAGTCTATAATGCTCGGAGATATACCCATTGAAGCTATTTACGGCCTTCCATATTCAATTGTGGTAACTTTAGCGGTCATTTACTTAACGAGCAAGCTCTTAGAACCCGAGAGGTTATTTAGGCTACAATACAAGGTAATGAGCTGGAGAATGAGGAAGGCTAGGAAGCATGCTTAACGTATTCATCTGCTAAAGTCAGAACCTTTTCAGCAAGCTGTATTGGATTTTCGGCGAAAACGTAGAGAGAAGCCTCCAAACCGTAAAAGGCGCTACAACAAATCGCATCGATGAATACTTTACATTTATGTTCCATTAACGATCTTCTAATGGAGCTAATTACCGGATCCTTCTCCTTAATATCCTCTTCTCTTATCGAAATCGATATACATTTCCACCCAAGCCGCTTAATACATCGATCTATTTTATCATCATATTTCAAGTTTATAGCCGATTTCACTTTACAGCAATACTTCGATACCTCTAGTAAAACTCTAGCCATATGTCTAGAAGCGCCGAATTCTGGAGGCCTCAAAGCTCTCGCCCTTCCCTTTATTTCAACGATTCTGCCTGGAATCCCTACTACGTCATCTTCGGTTACCGCTTTCTCTAACCTAGCGACTAAATTGCTTCTTACTTCAGGCAACAGATTGGTAAACTTATCGTTTCTCTCAAGAAGCTTTAACGCTATCCTAACCTCCTCTAACAAACCTTCCCTCTCCTCCTTTCCTCCATACCCGAACAATCTCATGCAGATATCGCAATCTAACGGCAACTCGGCCATAGATCTATGGTACCGACAGAGCTTGCCAGAGCCTAACAGCTCTAAGAAGAACCTAGCGAGCTCTTCTAATCCCTGATATCCTTCTTGAACTGCACTAGTTAACCTCATCACGCTTCTCTCTATTTCCTCTTCAGTTAAGCCTACTTCCCTCAACTTCGATGCGTACTCCTCTCTAGGCTTTTTCAAGTACATATTAACAGCTGGCTGCGTAACGCCAAGCAGAGTAGCTATTTTATTTTCGCTCAATCCCCTCTCCTTCAAAGCATGAGCTATTATGCCATTAAAATGGGGGATAACATGTTTAGAGATAAAAAATAAGGGGTTCTTCATCCTAGTGTCGCCTTTTCAAATACGTTCTTGAATACATTGAACGCCTCGTCATTGTAAAGACAAACTATTACCTTCCTCAAGTTACTTGCTTCTTTGGAGAAATCGCTTATCTCTCTAAACATTATTTCAGCGCATCTTTCTAAAGGATACCCGTATACGCCAGTAGATATAGCCGGCAAAGCTATGCTACGAAGTTTAAGCTCTTCGGCTTTAGCTAGAGAATTCCTAATAGCTTTAGCTAACTTCTCATCTCCTTTCGGATCTCCGTATACCGGACCTACGGCATGGATAACGTACTTCGCCTTTAATTTACCTGCCCTAGTTATTGCTACCTCCCCTACCTCTAATGGTCCATGTTTCTTGACGTATTCATCGCTTTCTTCTTGTATCTCCTTTCCACCTCTTCTAACGATCGCTCCAGCTACCCCTCCACCGTGTTTTAAGTATCTATTCGCCGCGTTAACTATAGCATCTACTTCAAGTAAGGTGATATCCCCTTTAACGAGCTCAACTTCTAAATTCCCGATCTCCATCTTCTTCCACCTATGGAATGCAATTCCCTCCTATGCAATTTATTATACAGTAAAATTCAGCATCTTCATCTCCTATATTTCTAAATCCGTGTTCCTCGTTTGCGGGAATGTAAATATGATCTCCCGCCTCCACTATGGCTTTCCTATCTCCCGAAGTTACTTCAGCTCTTCCTCTTAGTACTACAATTATGTGTTCCCAAGGATGCGAATGGTTACCGATGTATCCTCCTTTTCTTATCTTATACCTTCTTAAAGCCATAGAGGGCTTCTCATTATTGTGATAAAAGATCCATTCGACCTCAGCTCCTTCTACGTCTAATTTACCCTTTTCCTTAAGGTCGTACTTTATCCCCTCCTTTCTAATAATCATTAATAGGAAAATTTGCATAATATAATATTAAGGTTATTGTTGGCTCCTTACGATAATCATCATAATAGCCTTAGTTAGAACGCTGCCAACGAGCAAAATCGATACCAACTCTCCTATTAATACGAAGCCAAACGCGATTTCCAGCGTTGCGACGTGATATATGAGGTACAGAAGCCCTACTCCTATTATAGCCGCTATTTCAACGGATGCGATAACGCAACCCAAAATTAAGAACTTCCATCCGCCTCTCCTTCCTAATGTGTAGATAGTATAAGATGAAATTAAGTTAGCCATAGTCCCTAATACTACGTCAGGTAAACCGTATGGAGAGAAAACGTTCGCTACTACATTTCCCAAGGTAACTCCTAAAACAACACCCATTCCTATATTAGGTATGAAGGCTAGGGCTATTAAAGAATCGGTTAATCTAACTTGCACTAAACCGTAAGATATAGGAGATAAGGCTATCGTGCCTACTGCGTATAGCGTCGCGAACAATGACGCTAAAGCGATGGTTCTCTTTTGAACGATCATACCTACACGTCTCAAGGAAGTGGTTAATAAGCTCTCCTTAAGGCACTTTAGTCTTCTTTAAATACCATTTAGTACTTTAAAAACTCCAAATTTGAAAGCCCTAATAGTAGATGTATTGGGAGCACACGAAGAGGGAAGAAAGGCAACGCTAGATGTAATAGGAGCAGGCCCTCGTTCAATAGCTAGTGTACTCCGCAAAAAGGGGGTAGATGTAGATTTAATCCCTTATGAAAGGATCGATCAAGTGGAGATTGGAAGGTACGATATCCTCCTAGTTAGCGCTATGACCTCCGATCTGCCTGTATCGAAGAAAATTGTGGAAAAATGGAATAAATTCAATAAGGTCAGCATAGCGGGAGGGCCCATTGCATGCGATCCCATCGATCCCTTAATTAGGGCAAAGTTTAGAATATGCGTAATTGGGGAAGGAGAGGAAACTCTATCCGAGCTTATAGATAGCGGCTTCAATTCATTAGATAAGATATGTGGATTGGCTTACTTAGAAAATGGTAAAATGAGGATTAATCCTCTTAGGCCTATTATGCCTCGAAAGATATACGATAGCTACGAGCCTCTCACTAACGTCGTTAAAAGCTACCCATTCTATTGGGCTAGAAGGGTTTACGTAGAGGTAGTAAGAGGATGCAGTAATTTCTTCAGGACGAGGTTAAAGCTTCCTAACGGTAGGGAATGTAACGATTGTGACAATTGTAGATCTGGTGATTTAGAGGATAGGTATAACTGTCCTCAGGGAATTCCTCCTGGCTGTGGATTTTGTTCAGTACCAAGCACCTTTGGCCCTCCTAGAAGTCGTTCAGTTGAAAAGATCGTAAAGGAAATCGAGGGTTTACTGAGGGAGGGATGTAAAAGGATCGTGTTAAGTGGAT
>CAYQTV010000100.1:0-4193 GCA_964420525.1 uncultured Nitrososphaerales archaeon
GGCTAGAGAAGCGGTTTTTTCAATGGGTGTAAAAAGGCTATACATTATCTTGAGAATGGATGAAAGAAGAGATAAACCGATAAGCATGGAAAGTAAGAAAAAGGCCGTAGAAAGCTAGGAAAGCTATATATTTAATAACTTGAAAATACGGAACATGAAGGAATCTGGAGCGATAGGCTTAGCTCTAAGCTTTATAGGCATTGGCCTTTTGCTCCTTACTTTCTACATCGCTTATGAAACGTTTTCGACCTTCTCAATTATACAAGTTGGAGGATTGGAGGAAATATTGAGGACCTTATTCCTAGCTGCGGTTAAAGCCCTCTTCTTGGGAATAATGGCTTGGGTAGGTTCTATATTCTTAGTTAGAGGAGTTGAATATATGAAAGTAGATCGAGGAATAGGGATGGTTACGTTTAAAGTGGAAAAGGGGGTAGGAGTGGCGAAGATAGAGGAAAAAGAGGAAAATGAGCTCAGATAGGCCCGTTACCTACGTTAAACTAGTCTTAACCGTAACCGCTATCTTGGTACTATTGACCTTATTCTACTCTAGCTACTTGCTATACGAAAGTATGTTGGAAAACCAACAATATGTCATTACGTACTTCAACTATACTCATGTAGTAATTGAAAATTTAACTGTAAGCAATAACGGCTTTTATCCAATTAACCTTTCAATTGGAGTACTAATATTTGAGGGTAAGAACCTAGTTGCTAAATCACTCAAATCCGTCTACTTGAATCCTGGTGAAAAAGAGAAGCTAAAGCTCGCTCTTCCATTGCCAGAAGGTTTAGATCTAACTTACGTTAAGCTTAAAACAATGATGAGATTCGAAATCGTCCCCTTTCTTAAAGTTCAAGCTAACTTAACTAAGGCCTTTGAACGATCGATGTATTACGAAGAGCCGGCACAACATGTATCTCGTTCCCGCTTAAGCGAATCTCTGTCTTCTAACCTTCCGATTAGTTATCTAAATTACGGATCTAATCGGTGTATCCACTATGAGGGGCTTAATAGGTAGATTAATCGTTGGGTGCGTTTACTTCTCGATAAACCTGCTAATCTGGTTTATATTCCCTCTTTGGATAGAAAGAGCGAATTTCCTCGGATTTCCCGTACCTACCTCCCTTCTGTATATCGGCTTATTAATCGCTATTTTAAGTGGTATATCTGGATTTTATAGGGGAACGAAAGCTAGCATCGTATTTTCAATATGTGCTGAAGTAGCTCTAATTTACTACATCTTGCATGTAAGCAATTTTGGCCTCTTAACGCTCCATTATCGAGGCATATCGATAAGAGCCGAGTTCACAACCTTACTCTCTATATTGCTGCTCCCTGTAATATTTTCCTTAGTAATGAAGGTGTGGAGAATAGCTACTATTGAAGCAGAAAAGCGATTACCTGTGCTCGAGGAAATCGAGGCTTGAAGATCGAATATATTAAGGTTAAGAGCGCTTTAAGCAAAAGCTCTCTTCCCGATTTAAACTACGCCTTTAACCCGTATATTGGCTGTATGCACGGATGCATTTACTGTTACGGTAGGTGTTTTACGAAAGATAAAGAGGCGTCGGATAATTGGGGAGAAGTAGTTAAAGTAAAGGAAAATATCCTACAGCTCCTCAAACGAGAAGTTAAGAGAAAGAAGATAGGAGTAGTTGGGATATCGACCATTACCGATCCTTATCAGCCTATAGAAGAAAAGGAGATGATAACGAGAAGAGCTCTGGAAATCTTAAGTTCTGCTAAATTCTATATTTCAATTCAAACTAAATCTGATTTAGTTCTGAGAGATCTAGATTTAATTAAAGGAGATAGGTTCGATGTGGGGGTTACTATAACGACCTTAAACGATAAAACAGCGAGGTTGATCGAGCCTCGAGCTCCTCCTCCGTCTAAAAGAGCGAAGGTTATCGAGGAGCTAAGTGAGAAGGGGGTAAAAAGGTGGATATTTTACGGTCCTATAATTCCAACTATTAACGATGATGAAGAAACGATAAATGAAATAGCTGGGCTAGCAAAAGAGACCAATACCGAAGTCATAATCGATATGTTAAGGTTAAGACCTAAGATCATTCCTTCCATTAGGAGATCCCTAAGGGAAAGGGCGGAAGAGATACTGAAGCTATCGAAGAATGAGAGATACATGGAAGAAATTTTAAGGACCGTAAAATCGGAATTAAATAAGCGTAAAGTGAGGGCGTCTTTCGCCTTTCCTCAATTGAGCTTAAAGGCCTTTCTTTAAGGTGTATGAGAACTCAGTTAGATCTTTCCCTTACTAAAATAGATTAACTGAGAGCCAGGCACAAGAAATGTAGGTTAGTTATAGATTTAACACAGGAAAGCTGGAACAAAAAATCGATGAGAAGTCCAAAGAGGATCTCGTAAAAAGGTTGATGTTAAATCGTTGTTTTTAGCTATATGTCAGCCTCCTTAACCTGCTAAGGGAAGTATCGCAGAAAAGAAGTCACATTTGATGAATGCTATAGAACGAGAGGGTAGAATATTAAAAAGGGTGATTTGACTAAAGGAAAAAAGCTAAAGCTTTTTAGCTGAAATTTAAACCTTCTATCAACGTAAATTTAAAAACAATAAGAATCTATCCTTTAAGATATGGAAGAAAGCGTACCTACTTTCGAAGTCTCGGAGGAATATAAGGAGGAAATTGAGGAGAAAAAGGAGGTTGAAGAAAAACCTCGAGAAGGCCTGCCTAAGGTCGTAGTTGTATTACCGGCTAGGAATGAGGAGAAGACGATAGGTCAATGTATAGATGTGATTAAGAAGAGCAAGTACAAGCCATCCATTATAGTTGCCGACGGACATTCGACCGACAAAACGAGGGAAATAGCTGAAAAACACGGAGCTAAGGTAGTCATATCTCCAAAAAGGATCCATCCTGGAAAAGGATTAGCGATGAAAACAGGTTTAAAAGCCGCTCTCGAAGAAAATCCAAGCATCGTAGTCTTCATGGATTCAGATATTGAGAATATGACGCCCGAATGGGTAGATAAGCTAGTAGATGGGATCGTTGTAGATGGCTTCGATATGACGAGAGGATGTTATTATAGAGCTCCTGAAGACGCCCCCGTAACTAAGTTGGTTGCCAGAAGGCTACTCTGGGTCTTCTTCCCTGAAGTATCTCATTTCGATCAACCCTTAACTGGAGAAGTCGCAGCTAAAGCGGAGGTCTGGAGAGAGCTATTAGAGAAAGATCTACCCGACGGATGGGGAATTGATGTAGCTATACTCATCGAGTCCGAAATGGCTGGCTACAGGATGAAGGAGGTTTTCCTGGGCTTTAAACAACATCGCTCCTACAGGAAGTACAAGGAAGATCCCGGAAAGCTGGGAAGAATGGCCGAACAGGTAGCCGTTACGATTATTAAGCTTGCGATGAAGTACGAAAGAATAGACAACGTCTTAGAGATAGAGACATAACTTGGATCTTCTAACCTTCTTTATTACCGTCTCCCTAATTACCATTTCAGGAGCTCTATCGCCAGGTCCTCTAACCTTCGGCTTAATCCTATCGTCTACGAAGTACGGAACGAGAGCGGGATTAGAAGCGGCTGTAGGCCATACCTTAATTGAGCTCCCTCTCGCCTTTCTAATTTTCTCTGGAACTATAATATTTAGCACCTTTTTGGGGAAATCGATTGCTCTAATTGGAGGCGTAGCCCTAATCTTCTACGGAATAATGGGTATGAGAAATGCGAAAAATGAGAAAAGACAGTTTAGGATGTTTAGAGGATTATATGTGGGCCTACTTTTCACGGCCTTAAATCCGTACTTTATAGTTTGGTGGTTAACTATCGGTATGGCTTTATCTCAGATTTCAATTTACTCATTAGGTACGGCATCTTTCCCAATTATGTACATCTCTCACGTTTGGGTAGACTATGCATGGTTAATCTTCATCGCCTTCGTAGCTAATAGAGGAATTTCGCTTTTAAAGGCCAACGTCTACAACTACATAACGAAGCTTTTCAGCTTTATCTTAATTGTATTTGGCATTTTATTTGTTCTCGTATTTATCGGAATACTTCAACTACCAACATAAATTATAAGAGCGATGGAAGCGATCCCATTGTTAATGCTATTAGTTTACTCTTACGAAGATGGATTGGTTAAAGGCGTTCCTCTATCTCCTTTAGAAATCGGATCCCTATTGGTATACGATTCAAAAGACAGGAAG
>CAYQTV010000101.1:0-4174 GCA_964420525.1 uncultured Nitrososphaerales archaeon
AAATGTCCATGTAAGGAGGCGTTGAAGGATGCAGTTATTTAACCTCTAGAGATCTAACCCTATCCGATATCTCCTTAATTTTGTTTATAGCCTTCTTCTGTTTAATCTTGTTTGCGGTGTAAAGTTCTCTAATTTGCCTAGCTAACTTAATTGCTTGATCAAGCTCCTTATCTACCTCTGTAAGCTTTTCGACTAATTCTTTCTTTCCCTCTTTACCAAGCTTATTCTTTAACCTCATTATTTCAGAGTTAATCTTTGACCTCCGGGCATCTAAACGCCTCCTTTCCTTTTCAAAGTCTTCCTTCTCTATCGTTTTAGATATGCTTCGTTCATATAACCTCAGGTAATCTAGAACTACATCCCTCTTTGAAAGCAAGGGCTCAAACTTTTCTCTCTTCTTATAGGAGGCTATATAAAGGATAGCGAAAAGCATTATTGCAAAGACTATTAGGTCGACATACGCTGTTATGGGCGTATATACGGGAAGCGTTTGAACGTTTAAGTTTGGTAGAAATGTAGAATTGCTTATGGTGACGGGCTTTACATTAGGAGCGTGAACTTCAGCATTTCTAATCAGCCCTAAGATAGGAGGTGGACACGGGTTAGGGAGTTCCTTTACGAAGTACTTTAGCTCTATGAAGTTCACGCCCTTAGCTAAAGGGTATGGAAGAGATAGGAGGGAAGAGCGAATTGTCGTATAGACGAAGTCGGAGATCCCTACCTTTACTCTAATCATCTCGCTTGTTGAAAGGTAGTCTGCTACTCTAACAGAGTAGAGGAACTTATCGTCGTATAGCTTAATCCACATCTTATCCTCGATCAATATTTCATCATCCTTTTTTTGGACATACTCTCTTTGAAGCTTAGTAATTTCCAGATTTGAGAAAGCATAAGGAAAATCTGGGGATATATCTAAAGCAATTATCTTAGGATACGTTATATTTCCGTCAGCTCTATACTTCCACGTCCTAGGTTCCACCTCTACAAAACCCTCCCTTTCCAGTTTAGTCATGATTTTAACGCCCTTTGGTATAGTTAAAGTAGACTCTACATGAGTTAGATTCACGCCTTTTACATCTGGAATTACGGTATAATTTGCTACGTAATCCACGCCTTTAAATTTGAAAAGAGGAAATAGCCAAATATTCACCTTAAGGTCTAGAGCACCTTTACCTATCTCGAGATTAGTAAAAACGAACCTGAGCTGATTTTCATCTATTGTGAGGCTAACGTGAACATTACTGCTATAATTAACTAAGCAAGAAGCGTAGTTAGGATAAATTACCTCCACTTTATCTAAAGTTACAGAATTAGAGGCGCTTAAGCTCAGAGTAAAATTGAGTTTAACGAGTCCGTAGCTCTCAATAGTAAAGTTTTGTTGAAAGGAAGGAGTTAAGGATTGAGCATTCGACGGGGTGGATAGGGGGAAAGCGATTAAGAGTAAAAATAGTAATAGGATCGTTTTTCGAGTAAACCTATACATGGAAAGCGATTTGTAAAAAGCTATTTATAAACCTCACTTCTCCTTTTAGACAGAGGGATTAAGTTTATATACTATCTGGGAATGGAGCAAATGCACCTTGAAGAAAGCGCTCATTTCAATACTACCTACCGCATCTTTCCTATGTTTAGGAGCTCTCTACCTCAATGAGTTAGGGTTAGACGGCCTACTAGCTTTTTTAGCGATAGGTATTGGTACTACCCTGCTCATAAGTACGTTTTTAGTTCCCAAGAAAAGAAGATAAAACTCTAAATTATGGAAGAAAAGAGAAAAAATTTTATTAGAAACAAGACACGGAAGTTTGACTTGGGGCCCGTAGCTCAGCATGGCAGAGCGACCGGCTCATAACCGGTCGGTCGTGGGTTCAAGTCCCACCGGGCCCATCTTTGAAATTTAATTATTAAAGCACGCGATTTCCCTAGCCAAACATGCTAAAAATGCATATGTTACTTACCTTCTAACTAATTGGTAAGTTGCTATGCGGAAAGAGGATGCATGAACGGCAAACGTGTTTTTATCTCCCATTTTACTTTCCAATGTTTTGCTTCACCCTAATATTACTGGAATCTATATGCCTTGCGAGGTTTTAATCTAACTTTGTTATAAGGCGATTACATAATTTCCATTCCGTTATGAAAGGATCAAATAGTAACTTAAGAGTCGAAGGAAGCAAGCGTTTAGGATAGTGATCCATACTTTTTCTATTTCTTAATTATCCTATAGTAAATCTCATAGAAGAATACGTTAAAGACGTTCTATTCCTATGCTTACAAATCTCATCGAAGACTTTATTTCTGAAGGAAAAACAGCACCCGCTTGTATAAAATTTTAGGTTTCAATTCAATATAGCTATGCCCACATTAACGTCTCCTAAAGACTTAGTAGGATAGCTGTATCACATTCGGTATTTTTGACCTTTTATTCAATAGGTAAATAAAATTAAAATCCTAGCTCCTCTCCTACGAGTATTACGTGATATTCCGTTAAGCTTGGCCTTTTCTCGAGAACGAGCAATATGTTACATATTCTATCGGGAGTATTACAGTCCTTACATAGACCATCCTCAACACACGGTACATTTCTCTTAAGCCTCTTAGCGTTCTTAGGAGCGGCTACATTCTTAATTCTCCATATCGCATCCTCTAAGTCCTTAACCACCTTCTTTATGCCAGCTACGAGTATTACCATTTTAGGGCCAAAGGCCATGGCCGCTACCCTGTTTCCGGTTCCGTCCATACTCACTATCTTGCCGTCTAGCGTTATGGCGTTAGCGCTGGCTAAAAACACGTCTGCAAGAAGCTCTTTCCTTCTGATCTGGAACTGTTCCTCTGGACTAAGCCCAGGAACGTCATGCCTTATTACCTCGTATCCCTTTTCAGCTAATATGTCAGGTATCTTTAGCTCTCGAATAGTAGCAGATCCTCCGATTCCAACTTTAGCATTTACAGGAATCAGTTCTAATACCTTGTTTACAGCTTCCTTCCCACTTTTTACAAAATAGGCGTTAAAGCCGTTTTTCTTCAACGCTTCAACTACATGTCTGGATATCTGTTCGATATACCATTCTGTAATTTCCCTTCCCATATCATACGCGTAAGCTTTTACGTTTTAAAAATCGTTCGTAATATACGATGGTTAGAAATCCCGATTACATTACCTCTATAAAATCGGAGAACTGTTTTAAGACGTCAATAGCGTTAACGTTCATATTAGCTTGAGATCGAGGAATAATTATGTGAACTCCGTACTTATCTTCCCATATCCAACCCACGTATGCGAGCGGTTTACCGCTCTCCCTATCTCTTCCCCATATTATTATCTTCTTTTTCAATATATCCACCTTCCAAACTCAAAGGCTTAGTTAATTTAGAGTGATATAAATTTATTATTATTGAATTTTAAAAATCATTTTTAGTGCCTACGAGGGAGAAAGTTCGATGACCTATAGAAGATATTACGTTGAAGTAGATAAAGGTCGTTGCACTAATTGTAACTTTTGTGAATTGGTTTGTAAATGTTATAGCCCTAACCTTTGCGTAGGATGTTTAGCGTGTTTTTGGGCATGTCCTTATGAAGCTAGGAAAGTTAAGGAGGAATATGTTAAGCCGCGTTTTGTTGAAATATACGTTGACAAGGTAAAATATAGGGTTCCCGCTAACTTAACGGTATCTAAAGCGTTAGAATACATAGGGTTTAAGTTCGAACCTCCTGGCTCCGAAGGCATAAGCCTTCCATGTAAAACCGGAGGTTGTTGGAGCTGCGCTTTGCTTATAGATGGTGTTTTTGAAAGATCGTGCATAACTCCAATTAGGGATGGAATGGAGATAATTACTAACGTTAAGGGAATAATTCCAAGGAGGATTGTACACGGACCAGAGCCACATTTGGTGGGAGGAAAGGGAACCCCTTGGTGGGAGGTAAATTATAGGGAATACGTTGAGGCGGCTATCTGGGTAGCCGGATGTAACTTAAGGTGTCCACAATGTCAAAACTATCACGTTACATACGATAATGTTTCTAAAGCGCTAACTCCGAAAGAGGCAGCGGAAGAGATCGTTCGATGCCATTCAATCTTCAATACGAAGGGGGTAGCGATAAGCGGAGGAGAACCTACTTTAAATAGAAGGTGGTTGAAGCTGTTTTTCGAATACTTGAATAAATCGTTAAAGCCTA
>CAYQTV010000102.1:0-4165 GCA_964420525.1 uncultured Nitrososphaerales archaeon
GAATTTCACGAAAGAGATTACGTCGTAGAAGGAGAGCTACCACTAGTTCTAAGGTTTGCAAGCGATCCAGGCGCTTTCCCGTTTGTACAGAAGCTCACCTTTAGTTATAAACAAATGCCTCTTAAAATATATGAGGAGGCGATTTGCTTTAGAAAAGAACAAAGAGGAGAACTTACCGGCTTAATGAGAGTTAGAAACTTCTGGATGACCGATCATCATGCTTTTTGTTTAAACGAAGAGATGGCTAAGGAGGAATACAGAAAGCTATCGTTGTTGTTTAAGAAGTTGATGGACGACATAATAGCCGGAGATTACTGGGTTTTAGGCTTTGAGATAGTAGAGGAGTTTTATGAGAAATACAAGGACTTTTTAAAAGATTTAGTAAAGGAATTGAAGGTTCCGGCCTTTTTCAAATTAATGAAGAAAATGACTCATTATTATGCATTTAAAAACGAGTATCAAGCTATATTTCCAGATGGAAGCAATTTACAGATTTCAACCGTACAATGGGACGTTAAGAACGGAGAGAGGTTTAAAATAATGTATGTAGATGAGAAGGGACGGAAAAGGCCCGTTCCAATCATACTGCATGCATCAAGCTTCGGAAGCATCGAAAGAGCATTAGCTGCCATACTAGAAAGGGCCGCATGGATGGAAAAGAAGGGACTTGCTCCTACATTGCCTTTCTGGTTAAGCCCCGAACAGGTTAGGGTTATACCAGTTTCTATGGAAAGACATTATAAAAGGGCTAAAGAAGTAGCTGAAGAGATTGAAAAACGCGGCTTTAGAGTGGGAATAGATGATAGGGATTTAACTTTATCTAAAAAGGTCTTTTACGCTAAGACCGAATGGATTCCTATAATCGTGGTGATCGGAGATAGAGAAGTGAGGGAAAATAAACTTAGCGTCGTGTCTAGAATGGGCGCTAAAATAGGTAAGGAAAAGCAAAAAATCGTAAGCCTAGAGGAACTATTGAGAGAACTGGAAGAACTCCAGAAGGGGATGCCGAAGAGGCCGTTGTATATACCAAGGGAGTTGAGTAAAAGAGTAGAATTTACGGGATTAAGATAGCTTATCTAAAGCTTTTCTAAAAAACTTGTTTCTCTCCTTTAACTTCATTATAGCATTAGAGGTGCTCTCTGAAGGAGGTATATGATATCCCAAGAATACGCCCGTTCTTCCGTGTTTATCTCTCCTAAGGAGAACGTACTCCCTTTCTTTAACCGTTTCGATCGATATACCTAAAAGCTCCGCTACCTCCTCTTCCTTTCCTAGTATTGATTCTTCCTTGTGACCATAATCAGTTGGAATAATTAAGACCAGCCTCTTATCTACACCTGGAACTCTCAACCCTTTTCTTAGCCCTTTCAAATCTAGCCATCCTCCGAACTTATAGAACTCGTACTCCTTAGTCGATAACTTAGCAAGAGGGTAGGAAATAGTGATCATGCCGGTAGGTTCGAGGGAGTAGTAGATCTTAGGTGTAGAGGAAGGGGTTGCTTGAACTATATATCTATCATAGTACTTCATGTCCCCTTCTTCTAGCTTTACTTCAATAAGGAAGGGTGGGATAGGATCCGGTATTATCACGTCTATATCGCTCGTAACTTCCACGTCTCCCCTAGCTACGCTTCCGTGCAACATTGAAGAAGAGCTAATCGCGTTCGCTATCTCTAGAACGGGAAGTGCTAGCTTTCTCTTCTCCCTCAAGAGCTCCCATCTTTCCTTAGTATATATTACTTCCTTCACCCATCCTTTCCTCGCTATTTTCTCTCTCAAGTTTAAGCCCTTTTAAATTACTTAACCTATAAGAACTCTGGTAAAAAATTTTTGCAGAGGTTAGCTAAAGAGCTTTGAATTTTTCGCTCCACTTCATATATGTCATATACATCTCTCTACTTACGCTAGGCTTTCTAACTCTAAGAACTTCTTTAAAGTCGTTCATGGTAATAGGTCTCGTCTTACTTCCAGGTTCGAGCGCCTTCCCGCTTTCAAACAACTCCCTTACTACCTTAAGTTGAACCGCTTGACATATATCCTTAATATCGCTTCCTGAGTAGCCTTCCGTATACTTAGCTAGCTCGTCTAACCTTATATCCTCATCTAGAGTTAGAGGCTGGGTGTAGAGCTCAAACATTTTCTTCCTAGCGTTTACATCGGGCAATGGAACGAAGATCCTCTTTTCGAACCTTCTTAAAAAGGCGTAGTCTAAAGACCAGGGTTTATTTGTGGCTGCCATGACGTAAAGCTGGAGCTTTTTCCCCTTATCCGCTAAGCCGTCCATCTCCTTTAGGAACTGATTTCTAACTCTAACTTCTCCTCCTACCTCTTGCGATCTTGTACCAAATAACGAGTCGACTTCGTCTATAAAGATAATTACCGGTTTATTGTTTTTCAGAAGTTCTCTAGCCGTCTTAAACAACTTAGCTACGTTTTTCTCCGCTTCCCCTAACCATTTGCTCATTATACTGGCTGCATCAACGGAAATGAAATATCCATCGATTTCAGCGGCCGTCGCTGCCGCTAACATGGTTTTACCACACCCAGGAGGTCCGTATAGAAGTATCCCTCTTGGCCATCCTAGAGGGAATAGATCGGGTCTCTTATAAGGAAATATAATGGCTTCTTGGAGAGCTTTCTTAGCATCTTCAAGTCCGATTACTTCATCAAACTTCACGTCCGGTTTCTCTTTTATTACTAAATCTTCGAAAGAAGCCTTTAGCGTTTCAACCATTCCCGGCTTACTAGATACGGATACTCCTACCTCTTCTTCTTCCGGAGAAGGTAGGATTCCTCGGGCAGCTTGAAGGGCTTTTATCCTCTCTTGATAAGCCATAGCTCTCTGTAGGTAAATTTGATTAAGCTTGTAATCCGGGTACAACTGTACGAGCTTCATTAAGGTAGTGATAGCCCGTTGATACATCATTATCGCTTGAGGATAGCTTCCTTGACTATCTAATCTAATAGCTTCATTAGCATACCGACTTGCCGCTTCCTCTAGTTCTCGAGCAGCTTGATGGGTCATATGATCACCTCATATCTTTAACTCTAAGCTTGCCTTCACGAACCAGTTTTACGAGGATTTTCTCAGCATCATCAACCGATATGTGTAAATGTCTAGCTATATCGTGAACATTAACTCTTCCATCGTGAGAAGATATGAAATTAAATAATTTCTTCTCTAAATCTCCAGAGGGAGCACTATAAAGTTCCATAGTGAAAGGTTCCTCCTTTAAGCTATCTCCTGTTGCTAAAAGCTTAGCTTGATTTATCAATTGGGGGGCTGGCAGAGTAGATAGAGGTTCTGGAAATGAGGATCTGGCTTTCTCCTCTACGTATTGCATGGCCTCTCTAATTATATCTTCGGTATCGTACTCGGAAACAGCGATTGAGACCGTTGGTGAGAGCTGTCCTAGTTCAGACATAATTTGGATGAGCTCGTCTTGCAGCTTATTTGTAGTTTCAGAGAGCTCTTGAGGTAGGTTTATAAGCTCCTTACTTAAACCTTTAGCGATCTTGAAGGCACCATCTATCTGCCTCATAGCCTCTCCTACATCTCTTATACTTTCTAACCTTACGATAATTTGAGATAAAGCTATATCGCAAGCGTTAAGGACCCTAATTATCTTCTTAACTTCAGTATGTTCATTAGCGTAAACCGTCGCCTTCTCCCTTTCATTATTTTGAAGGCTCCTAACTATATTCATAAAAAGCCTTTCTCTCCTCTCCTCAATTCTCTTTTTTAAAGTTAGAATCTCCCTTCTATAAACTTCAAGCTTCCTTATAGCGGGGTCTATTTTGGCCCTTAGGTCATCCTTTTTAGAACCGAAAAGACTAAACTTCATCGGGCCAGCCCCCATTTTCTTTAATCTTAACTGGAGCTATTCAAAGGGGCAAGTCATAATTTTTTAACAAAGATGTTTAACGCTTCCTTCTTTAAGCATCAAAGAAAAAAAGAGTTTATTGAGTTTGACTGCTGGTAGGTTCTCCTAGTCCAGGTAGCTCTGGGAACTTTTCTTTCATCTTTTGCTCTGCTACCGCTGAAGCCTCCGCTAATATGCGCTCTGCGTCCTCGTTCGCAGCTTCGAAGTTCAAAGTGAAACCTCCTATTTGTCCAGCATCTACTAGTATGCTGCTTAGTAAGCTGCTTATTTCACCTATCTCT
>CAYQTV010000103.1:0-2539 GCA_964420525.1 uncultured Nitrososphaerales archaeon
GTTCTATTTCGCCCTTCATAATTAAGTCGACGAGTTTGATGGTAGTCCCAACGATATAAGCAGACGCTTCGTAGATCCCCTTGAAAGCTGGGGTATCCCCATAGTCCAAGTAACCCGATCCGCTTTCGCTCATCTCCTTAACGTACTCGAT
This sequence comes from uncultured Nitrososphaerales archaeon, assembly GCA_964420525.1. Classification (GTDB taxonomy): domain Archaea; phylum Thermoproteota; class Nitrososphaeria; order Conexivisphaerales; family CALBHZ01; genus CALBHZ01. Next base: position 152 of record CAYQTV010000103.1, read on the forward strand.
GTACTTAGGGCTGTGGAAGAGCTTAATTATCTCATCGTTCGCTTTTTCAGGCCTTACGAACTTAATGTTATCCGTTTCTCTAATTAACTTAAAGAAGGCCTTAACTCTATCCGACTTCATTGGATGTCCATATGGAAAAGAATACAGGAGGAGCTCTTCTCCGTAAGCTACTCCCACCTTACACATAATAAAAAATTAGATTTTTATCGCTATTTTTCTCTTTGCTCCTTCCTCCACTTAAGGAAGTCCATAGCGACCTGTGGGAATAGGGCGTACGTTAGGTAGTCCTCTTCCTTCTCTATTAAATCCTTGGGAAGCTCGCTCATAATCTTAGGCAACATAGGTTCGAGGAGACCCGCGGCCTTACGGTTATCTCCTTAGCTCTTCTCCATACCTCTAGAGCGTAAAGGCCGGCTTCATTTAAAAGCTCAGTAGCTTGAACAAGATCGCTCGTTTTCATTCTCGTAGCTAGTAAGCTTTTGATGTGTATCTCTGAGGGTTAAATCAACTAACCCTACTATCCCAATCACCTCTTATATCCTAACTTTCTTAGGAACTCGTGTCTCTTCCTCTTCTCCTCTTCATCTTCTATGCCTTTGCTCTTTAACCCGTCTATTACCCCCAATACTCCTCTTCCGAGATCCGTTTCAGCAATTATAACTTCAACGGGGTTAGCAGTTGCACAGTACAAGGTGACTACCTCCTGAACCATCTTTATCCTATTTAGCACGTTAATTGGATAAGAGCCGTTTAAGACTATGACGAAGAAATGACCGGCAGATACTTTCTTCGCTATATCTAAAGCGAGTTCTATCGATTTCTCATCATTGCCATCGTACCTAATTAAAGCTGGACCGCTCGACTCGCAAAACGCTATGCCGAACTTTATGTTAGGGCTAGACGTTATTAGAGCTTCGTATATATCTTCAACCGTCTTTATGAAGTGGGACTGTCCGAGTATCATATTAAAACCAGACGGCACCTCTATCTTAACCTTACTTAACTCCATATTCCATCGAAATCCGTTTAAGGCTTTTTTATTAATAAATTTAATAGCTAGGCTAGTTTCCAGAGCAATCCATCTTCGACGATAGGCTTTACCTCTCCCTTATCAAAGAGCATCGAAAGCACGGATTTTACGGTAACCGAGCTTAAGACTACCGATGTAGGATCGTCAGACCTAACGATCTTAGCCGTTATTCCTTCAGCTGAAAGAGGTTTAGACGATAGTACTTCAAGCACCTTCTTAGGAAGCTCTTCCATTACCTCTATGTTTAAATCTAGAAGCTTTTCAGCTCTCCTCCCTTCAACTATTGGGCCGTGGCTTGGTACAAGCTTCTCAAATTCCCTAACCCTTTCCCTAATCCAATACAGGGTTTTTAACGCTTCTACGTAATCTAGATAAAATGGAATTTTAACGGTCTTCAACAATTTATCCCCGAAAAAAGCATCGGCCGCATAGAAAATTCCGCTATCGGTTACGTAGCCGACTTGACCAAAGGTATGTCCAGGAAGAGGGATAACTCGACCGGGTCCTAGCTTTAAAGGAGGGTTAAAAGCTACGTCCACATGAACATCTTCGGCAACTAGAGGAAGTAGCTTATTCGTAGAACTCGCGCCGTAGCTCATAGAAAGCCTCATTTTAGAGCTTAGTATAGGACCCGTCTCAATTAAAGGAGCGAACTTCTTAGCCTTTAGGTCTATAGCGGCATTTACATGATCTGAGTGAAAATGGGTAAGTAAAATGCCCTCTATCCTCCCTATTTTTGTAATGTCCTTCGCTCTCTCCCTGGGATAGCCAGGATCTACGACCCAATATCCGTTATCGTAAGGCACTATTAGAGTAGTTGGACTTCCAGGAAGAATTAACACGCCTTCTCCTATCTCCTTAAACATAAGAAGGGGCATACAAGGGGAGTATAAAAGCAGTTTAGAGGAGGTTCAACAGCCTTTCAATGATTAAGAAGATGAATATTAAGGCTAAATAGGGACTTGCGAACTTGAAAAGATGTCTAGCTACTTCCTTACTCGGGTTCTTCATGAACTTAACCATAACCCTTATGGAGGCTACCGTTAGTATCGTTGAGACGGTTAGCGTAAATACATTAGCGTAGTTCAATACGTACATAGCAACTACTACCATCTCTAATAGGAATAGAGCTCCCATCACGTACTTAGCCGTTTCCCTTTCACCTAGAACTACCGGAAGCATTGGAACGCCCGATAGCCTATAATCCTCCAAGTAGTATATCGATATGAACCATATATGCATAGGTATCCATAGAAAGACTAGCGAAAAGGCTAGGATCGCGCCCGGTTCGAAAAAGCCCGTTTTAGCGAGCCATCCTCCCATCGCCGGCATCCCTCCAGCAACTCCTCCAAATATAA
>CAYQTV010000103.1:2549-4071 GCA_964420525.1 uncultured Nitrososphaerales archaeon
ATAGGTTCTCCTCTTAAAGTACAAGGTATATACGAATATATCGAATATGAAGCCTAGAGCTATGGTTAGGAAAACCCACCAGTTAATTAAAGAGCTTATAAGTAGTCCAGCTAAGTAAACGATGAGGCCGTAAATTAAGGCGCTCTTAGGGCTTATCCTTCCAGCGGGTAAAGGCCTCCTCTTCGTTCTCTCCATCTTCGCATCTATATCTCGATCGAAGTACATGTTCACCGCCGTAGTACCTCCTATAGCTAGAAATTCCGAAATAGCGAGAAGTAGGAATACGTGGAAGATAGGCTTACCAGGAGCGGCGTAATATGCGGCCACGGCAGTAAATAGGAGGAGAGCCGTTTGCTTAAGCTTAAGTAGGCATAAATAGTCCTTAATAGGCATCATAAAGGCCTATTTTTACTAATTATTTAAATTTTAGCATTTGAATTCTATAAATTCTAGTGCTTAATGACGTCGTTTTATATTTAAACTTCGATTAAAAACGCTTTAACCCAAAGCTTTCCATGTCTTCCCAGATTCTCTTTCAAAATCTTTAAACCTCTATCCTCAATTATTTCCTTCATAGGCTTATGCTCGGTAGTTATGATAACTAACTTGCCTCTCTCCTTTAGTAAACGAGGGACCTTGTCTAGGAATAGCTTGTAGAGAATTTGAACCTTATCCTTCCTTCCGCTCCTGATGCCATAAGGAGGGTTGGTTACTATAAAGCTAAAGGGTTCTTCTGGTTTATACTTCAAACAATCATCTAAGATCAAGCTTACTGAATCGCTCACTTCGGCGGTCCTTACATTCTTTAAAGCCCCTTTAAAGTGCTTCCTCTTCTTCTCAATAGCGACTATCTTATCAACCGGAAAAGGAGAAATAGGGGGTTTAAGGGTTACTGTTTCCTCCTCTTCTCTAGAGTAAAAGGACAACCTCCTAAAGAGATAATTTTTATTCTCATGAACGGGTCTTGCCTTAGCCATTAAAGCCGCTTCAATAGGAATTGTAGCTCCTCCGGTAAATGGATCTAATAAAGGCTCGCCCCTCCACCCGGACATTATAATTAAGGCGCTAGCTAAGCTAGGCTTAATTGCAGAAGGATGATTGTACCTTCTATACTCTCTTATGTGTAGGCTCTCACCAGTCGTATCTACCCCTATGAATAGATCTAATCCAACTAAGTCAACCGTAATCACTACATCTGGGCTATCTAGATCAACGCCTAGCCTAACGCCTCTATCAGCCATGTAGGAGTCTATTACCGCCCTTCCGGCCTCTCTTGCTATATCTATAGATGTAAAATCGTGAACGCCGGACCTTTCGCTTCTCACCGCGAACTTTTGATCAGGCTTAATGAACGAGAAATCGAGGGATCTAACCTTCGAATAGATTTCGCTTAAATTTCTCGCTACATCTCTTTTAAGTAAGATTATCACTTTATGAAAGGTTCTTCCGAATTTATTTAAGGTATAAATCGATTCCTCCCTTCCTTCAACTATTATCCTCCCTTCCCTTCTCTCGACTAAGT
>CAYQTV010000104.1:0-2213 GCA_964420525.1 uncultured Nitrososphaerales archaeon
ATCGATTCCTCCCTTCCTTCAACTATTATCCTCCCTTCCCTTCTCTCGACTAAGTCAACGCCTAGCCTATTCGCTTCTATTTCGCTATATTCCTCAAAGCCCGTATGACATGTTATTATGAACTTAAGCTTGCTCAAGACCTTCTCCTTGAATTGAAAAGGAGACAGCGGTCAAGGCCGATGAGACGGCTACCTCCGTAGCTAAGGTTATCCCAGGACATAGATCTACTACTAGATCCGCAAACCTAAAGATCCCAGATGGTACGCCTTCCCTAGATCCCAATAGTAAGAGGACCTCTTCCCTAGACCTAATCCAATTTCCTATTCGTTCTCCAACTTCCGGAAATGGCCTTCCTTCAGGCTCGAATATCACTATCTTACCTTCCCAGCTCCTCACTAGTTCAAATAAGCTAGATATCTCTACCTTAGTCCTCCTAGCTCCTCTACCGTAGCTTCTCTTCTGTATCTCATATCTAGACCTTATCCCTCGATTTACTCCTTTAACGTAGGGCTCCAGCTTATCCCAAGGAGTAGAACCCATAATGGTCACTATATACCTATTTACCTCAAAGGACTGCACCGCTCTTCCTACCTTTTCTCCCATAACTAAAGCTTCATCAGATCCTAGGTAGGGCACTTGTCCAACCGTCACGTACTTCATGTACTCGTAAATCGGAACTTTATTTGGCGTCATTTTTACGTACTTCCCTAAACCTTCAACTATACCAATAGCCGCTAAATCATCGACTATTTCAACGGCGACGACCTTATCGGGATTTTCCAAATCAACCTTACATCCTATCTCATTTAAGATTAAGCCTCCAAGCGAGGAATTTACCTCTAAGCTAGTATAGCTATGAGATCCTCTTCTAACGCACCTTACCGCGAATTTTTCGTCATTCGATAAGAACTTCTTAGCCACGGAAAGTCCGGCCTTCAAGATATCATCTAAGTTAGAGGAAGTCGTAGCGTAGATAGGAATAGCCCTCTCCACCTCGGGTATTTTCATAGCTTTATCGTAAAGCTCCTTAGGATCTAAATCGGAGTATACTAAAATTAAACCCTTAAAGCCCTTCGGATTTACTTCAAATTTGCAGTCTCTCAAAGATTCCTTTAAGTAAGAAGCCGCTATTCTTTCCAAGCCTAATTGCGTTTTCACTACAAGCGCTACCCTATGCACATTCTTATTTAGTAAAGGGTAGATTAAAGGTTTATTACGAAAAGTTAAAAACGTTACACATTTAACCTATACGTATTGAGAACGAGATCTATAACTTATTTCATTAAACCTCGAAAATGGGACATCGATTATATAAAGGAGAAAATAGAGAACACATACGATACGTTAGAGCGAATAGCGGCCGCAGTTAATGAATTTGCAGAAGTTTGGACCTTAAGGATTGCCATGCCTCCCGTTCCTCCCTACTTCGATATAGAAGAGCTTGCTAGCGTAAAGATAAAAGAGGGCTTTATGTATGCACCTATCCATTTAGATGCAAAAGATGAAAGGATTAAAGCAATACCGGAAATCCTGTTAAACTACAACGTTTACGGATCAATAAGGATAAAGGATTATGACGACGTAGAGAAAGCTGTAGACGTTCTACTTAGGCTTTCCGAGAAGGATTACCAAGCAACTACGAGGTTAGCTTTCGTTCTAGGCAAGAGGTTAGCTACCCCGTACTTCCCGTTAGCGGCTACGGGAACTAGGGAGGGGTTCGCTATAAGCCTGCTTTACGTAAGGGAAGCTATTAAAGATCTAGGCTCTGCTATAAGGCTTCCCCATAGAATTAGGGAAATGGGGAGGGAAGTAGAGAAAGTCGGAAGGAAACTAGGAGTTGAATTTCTAGGCTTCGATTTAAGCCTATCTCCATGGATGGAAGAATCGGTTGGAGAGTTGGTGGAAAAAGTGGCCGGTGTGAGGATACCTGATCCTGGAACTCTCCACGCTATCTCAAGGATCAATCAGTACATAAGGGATCTCCTACTTATCTCAGGAGTTAAGGTAACCGGGTTTAATGAGTTAATGATGCCTGTTGGAGAGGACGTCATCTTAAAGGAGAGGGTAAGGGAGGGAGTTCTTAACCTCAGAGATTTATCGCGTTTAGCGAGCGTTTGCGTAGCCGGAGTAGACATGGTAGCCGTAAACTATAATTGGGCTAAGGAATGGCTTTCCAGCTTCGTAGTCGATTTGTTAGATGTACATAAGGTGAA
>CAYQTV010000104.1:2223-4020 GCA_964420525.1 uncultured Nitrososphaerales archaeon
AATAAGGGTTCTCCCAGTTAAGAAGAGGAAAGGTGAAGTTGGCTTCGATCGATTTGGCAACATCCCAATAGCGAACTATTGAGGTGAGTGATGTGAGGAAGATCTTAATCGTTGGAGCTGGAAAGATGGGAAGATGGTTTGCTAACTACTTCTCATCTAAGGGATACGATGTAAGGATATGCGATGTAGATAGGAGAAAGGCGGAAGAGGTAGCTAAAGAGGTAAAGGGCAAAGCTGTAGAAGGACTTCGTGATGAAGAAATGATATTATGTGCCGTTAACTTGAGAAATGCTCCTAGAGTAGCTGAGGATTTCTTAAATAGAGGTTTTAAGGGCTTATACATAGATATATCATCTCTAAAGAAAGGAGTTAACTCCATTTTGAGAAAAGGTAGGATGATAGCCCTCTCAATTCATCCGTTGTTTGGTCCTGGAGCTAAAAGTATGGAGGGGAAGAGGATAGCGCTAACCCCTATAATAGATGCTGAAACGGAGCTCGAGATGGCCAAAAAGCTATTTGAGGAAGCGAAGTTCATAATTGTAGACGAGGAGGAGCACGATAGAACTATAGCTTACGTTATCCAACTTCCCCAACTACTATCTCTACTGGCTTCTAAGGTCTTAAAAGATGAAAAGTTCATGCTTTTTGAAGGAATGAGCTTTTCAATGTTAAAAATGATGGTCGCCGTTTCTTTGTATCAGTCGGAGGAGCTCGTAAAAGAGCTTCTTGAGTTAAATCCTTACGTAAAGGAGGTAATTGAAGAGTTGAAGAAAGGAGTTGAAGAAATAGGTAAAGGAAAGGTGAACATTGAAGACCTCAGGTGGATGAGCTTAAAAAACGAGTATGAGAAGGCTTATAGATATTTCGAAAGTTAGGCGGCAGTTCCTTTACTTGCTCTGAATTTTTCGGCTATTCTAGTATACATTTCAAGCTCTTCCTTTGGCATAGGCTTTACCTTTTCCAACGCTTTCTTGAAGTGCCTCATGTATACCTTAAGCTCTTTAGCATGCTTAGATGCATCTTCAGGCTTTGGATATTTTTCTAAGTGTTCTCTAATAGCGAGCATGGCCGCTGTATTACATACGGCAGCTATATCGGCTCCCGTGTATCCATCGGTCTTTTCGGAAAGCTCCTCTAAGTTTACGTCTTCAGCCAAAGGCATTTTCCTAGTATGTACTTTGAATATTTCGAGCCTTCCTCTTTTATCTGGAGGAGGTACGTAAATTAGTTTATCAAACCTACCTGGTCTTAACAAAGCAGGATCTATTATATCCGGCCTATTAGTTGCTGCTATAACGACGACGTCCCTTAACTCCTCGAGACCGTCTAACTCGGTTAGTAATTGGCTTATTACCCTCTCCGTTACGTGAGCATCTCCTATTCCGCTTCCTCTCCTAGGAGCGATCGCGTCTATTTCATCGAAGAATATAACGCAAGGAGCGACGGTCCTCGCTCTCCTAAATACCTCTCTCACTCCTCTCTCGGATTCTCCAACCCACTTACTTAAGAGCTCAGGTCCCTTTATACTTATGAAGTTCGCATTGCTTTCGTTGGCTACCGCTTTAGCTCAAAGCGTTTTGCCGGTACCAGGTGGGCCGTATAGCAATATCCCCTTTGGAGGCCTGGTGTTTGCGTGCTGGAAAACATCCCTATATTTCAAAGGCCATTCGATAGCTTCCTTAAGCTCTTCTTTAGCCTCATCTAAATCTCCTATATCGCCCCATTTAACGTTTGGAACCTCCACTAGAACTTCTCTCATCGCCGATGGATGAACGTCCTTTAAGGCATCCATGAAGT
>CAYQTV010000105.1:0-4002 GCA_964420525.1 uncultured Nitrososphaerales archaeon
AAGAACTCTATATTCCAAGGAGCTACCTTTTCAGGAACGGTTAACTTCTTAGCTATTTCGATAGGCACTCCTACCTCACATATATCTAAGCTAGGATCTGGCGATATTACCGTTCTACTAGAGAAGTCTACCCTCTTTCCAGATAAGTTCCCTCTGAATCTGCCCTCTTTACCTCTAAGCCTTTGGCTTAAGGTCTTTAACGGCCTACCTGATCTATGATGAGCTTGTGGAATTCCCGATACTTCATTATCGAAGTAAGTAGTTACGTGGTATTGTAGGAGATCTACTAGGTCTTGCACTATTAGAGGAGGAGTTCCTGATTCCTTGGCCTCCCTAACCCTTTGATTAACCCTTAGTATATCAACGAGTTTATGAGTTAGATCGTCCTCCGATCTAATGCCCGTCTCGAGGGTTATGCTAGGTCTAACCGTAACCGGTGGAACGGGAAGAACCTGTAAAACCAGCCATTCGGGTCTCGAAGCCTTGGGATTATATCCTAGGAGCTCGTAATCCTCGTCCGTTATCCTCTCTAACCTTTCCCTTATAGCTGAAGGAAGAAGCCTTATAGCCCCTCCTTCCTCGGTTATTTCATGAAACATATGAGGTTTAGTGAATTCAATATCGTATTTCTTCGCTCCACAATGAGGACAGAGCTTTGCCTTCTTAGCCTTCGCTATTATCTCCTTTGCTATCTTCTCCTTAAGTCCAGGAGTTATGTGGCTTTCCTTCTTCAGCTTCTCTCTATAAGCTTTAAGATCGTCTTCTGGAAGTAGTATCCTACCGCAGCTCCTACAGGTAGCTATAAGCAGTGTATGAATTATGTCTACAAAAGCTACATGTAGAACTGGTTCAGCTAATTCTATATGACCAAAGTGGCCTGGACATCTAGCGGATGTATTACCACAGGTCCCACACTTCTGTCCAGGTTCTAAAACCCCTAGCCTACTATCCATTAAGCCTCCTTGAATTGGCATTCCGTCCTCGTCGTAGGTCTCCGGAACCGTTATCTCTACGGCCGAGTATTTTCTAATCTCCGTTGGTGAAAAAACTGAGAACTTTATCCCTCCAATGCTTTTAACGATATCCTCGAGCATCATGTTTATCACCTCATAACTTCTCCTTGAGCATTAATCTAGGAGCTATGCCCAAGCTCATCATTTCCTGTAATAATAGCTTGAACGCATATGCAACTGTTACGGTAGATATTTTAGCGTTCTCTCCACATATCTTACATACGTATTTCCTAGATCTGGCATCGTAGTAAGCTATAAGACCGCACTTTTCACAAACCTGTATCTCGGTTTTATCCGATTCCTCGAGCAACCTATCTTTCAATACCATAGCTGCTCCATACGCTATTAGACAATCTCTCTCCATTTCTCCAAACCTTAATCCTCCTCCTCTAGCCCTACCTTCAGTTGGCTGTTTCGTTAGCATCTGTACCTGTCCTCTAGCTCTAGCATGTATCTTATCCGCTACCATGTGGTGTAGCTTCTGGTAGTAAACAATGCCTATGAATATATCTACAGGATATCTCTTTCCAGTAACTCCATCGTACATCACCTCTCTACCTGATGGTTGGAATCCATACTTTTTTAGAAGAGCTTTGATATCTTCTAGGTTTTCGCCCTCAAAAGCGGTTGCATCTACCGGAGATCCTCTTAAAGCTGCTGCTTTTCCGGCTATGGATTCCAAGAACTGACCTACCGTCATTCTTGAAGGAAATGCGTGAGGATTAATTATTATATCGGGAACTATGCCGCTCTCGGTATATGGCATATCTTCAGGGTTTACTATTAGACCTACAACTCCCTTTTGCCCATGTCTCGATGCAAACTTATCTCCTAGCTCAGGTATCCTTTCATCTCTAACCCTTACCTTGTACATCTTGTAACCTTCAACGGTTTGCGTCATGAACACGGTATCTACTACTCCCTTCTCGCTAGGCCTCATGGCTACCGATGTGTCTCTCATGTAAGGCCCCCTAATTTCAAATTCCCTATATTCCTCCATAAACCTTGGAGGGCTAACTCTTCCAATCAAAACGTCTCCTCCGCTTACCGTCGCTTCAGCCATTACCGCTCCATCTGGTTCTAGTAATCTGTAGTACTTTTCTCCCTTGTATCCTCGAATGTTCTCATCAGGATTTGGAATCTCAAATCTATCCTTCATACCTCCTAGGTATTGTTGAGCTTGGGCTTCGTATACCCTATAGAAGAACGATCTACCAAAGCCTCGTTCTACAGAAGCCCTATTTAATATTATTGCGTCCTCAATGTTGTATCCTTCATACGATATAACGGCTACTATAGCATTTTGTCCTAAAGGCCTTTCATCTAAGTTCAGCAAAGTCATTGGCTTCGTTTTAACTAAGGGAGTTTGCGGATATACTAGGAAGTGTTGTCTCACATAACTTGTTAAGAAGAAGTTACTGGTGGAAAAGCCCAAAGCCTGCTTAGCCATAGCCGCTTCGTACGTATTCCTAGGCGATTGATTATGTTGAACAAACGGAATTATGGAAGCCGTTACTCCTAAAATGGCAGGCGGATATAGCTCTAAATGAGTATGTTCAGGAGTGAGTTGATCTTCGGTAAGCGCTATATAAGCATCCTCTTCTTCGTTGGCGTCTAGAAGCTCGATAACGCCCATAGCTAGTAGGTCTCTCCAAGTTAACTCTCCAGCCTTTACTTTATCGACCAATTCTTGCGTTAATAGCGGCTTTCCATGCTCTACTACAACTAAGGGCCTTAGCACTCTTCCTGAGTTTGCGAAAATATATACCCTCTTCGAAGCTTTAGGATGAGTCGGTTTAAACACGTGGATGCTAACGTCAAACGGTATTTCCCCTCTCCTTCTTATCCTCCTAAATGCACGAGCTAGCTCTTCTGGTTCAAGCGTGTACCCAACGAATCTCCCATCTAGGAAGACCTTAACTCCTTTTCGTTTTACCTCTTCATTAGCCTCGTGATAACTTATAACCCCTAGTTCGTAAAGCTTGTTTATAATTTCATGATGTGGAGCGCTTACTGAGATAACGGCAGATAGAGCTAGGTTCTTAACTAGCCCACAATTACTCCCTTCAGGCGTTTCATTTGGACAAATTCTGCCGAAATGCGTTGCGTGGAGATCCCTAGCCTCAAAGTTCGGCTGACTTCTACTTAAGGGAGATTGTAGCCTTCTTAAGTGGCTTAACGTAGACATGAAGTTTGTTCTATCCAATAGCTGTGTTACTCCTACCTTTCCCCTCCCCCAGTTTCCAGTAGCGATGGCGTTCGCAAGCTTATCGGTTATTATTCCAGGCCTAACGGCAGCGCTCACTATGTTAGGGCTCTTCTTCTGCCCCATTCTATCTAGCTGATATTTCATATCTCTAATTAAATTCCTAAAGGCAGTTCTAAATAGATCAGCGAGCATCTGCCCTGCAAGCTTAATGATCTTATTGCCGTAATGATCTCTATCGTCAGGCTCTATCCATCCTAGCTTAAGCTCTAATAACTTATTAGCGGCTTCGGCTAAGAATAAGGCCTTATCTATCCTATTAGATGGATGTCTTCCTAAATGAGGAAGAAGGAATAAATCGAGAAGCTGCTCAGCTCTCTTTATCCTAAGTTCATCCATCATACCATGCGCAATTCTATTTCCTATGTACATTAGGGCTTCATGAGTAGTTTTAACGTCTCCCGCTTTATCAAAAGAGGGAACTAACGCCTCCTGTATCTCAGGTACAAATGAAACCATTTCGACTATTTCCTTGTCTGTTTCAACGCCTAACGCTTTCATTACGACAACAAAAGGCAGATCAACGGGAGATGCCGGCATTCTTAGGTATATCGCTTCGTCCGACTTGAGCACTAAATCTATTTTACTCCTATACCCTATAATAGATGAATATATTGTAGCTCTGTATTGAACGGAGCCGCTCCCCTTTTCCTTCTCAACTAAGATTTTATTAGGGCTTAAATCTTCAAGCCCTATAATTATCCTCTCACTACCATTAATTAT
>CAYQTV010000106.1:0-4002 GCA_964420525.1 uncultured Nitrososphaerales archaeon
ATCTTACCCTCTTTAACTAATGTAGCTATTCGTTTAACGGCTTCGACTATTTCACGTCTTCCAGAATAGGAGATTGCGAGGTTTAGAAAGCCAGAGGAACAGTTCTTAGTGCTATCCTCTAAAGCTTTCAATTTCCCCCTTAAGGATTTAGGAAGTGGAGATGTATCACCAATTACCTTAAACCTAATCCCCTCCTCCTTTAGAATTCCTTTATCGATTAATATATCGGCCTTCTCCTCCATTACTTTGAAGATGGTCTCTAGCTCTTCTTTTGGCCTCTTCAGGTTTTCTAAGGATAAAGCGTAAAGCGTTAAGGTCTTAATTCCAAGATCCCTGCTCCATTTTAAAAGCTCTTCAACCTTATTAGCTCCATAATAATACCCCTCATGTTTAGGCAATCCTCTTTCAGATGCCCACCTTCTATTTCCATCCATTATTACGGCGACATGCTCAGGAATATTTCCCTCCTTTACCTCCCTTTCTAAGATCCAAGCGTAAAGCCTTTCAATACCTAAGATCCTAGCTAGCTTACGTATTAAGCTATGTAGCTTCAACTTTCTTTCTTCTTCTCTTTATATATATGAAGTAAGCGGTATAACCTATGACGATTAACACTGCTAGACTTAGCAGTAGCAAGGATACGATCGTTATAACCGGCCTATGGGGGTTTTTGAGAATTTGAGCTAGTTCGTATGTAGGAAGATAAAATAACATTAAAGTTGAAAGAGCGATAATATCCCTAAGGAATTTAGCACTTCTCCTTATAGCGTGATATATCGCTCCTACGATGAGGTTTATCCCGATAGCTATCCATATCATAGGTTGAGCGTTTTCGATAAAGACGCCAGTTAAATAGGTTACGAGGGTAGCTGCTAAATCGGGCCTTGTTATCAGTAAATCGTATTCAGGTAGGGTGGTTATGTAGGAGTATGCTTGCATGCTTGCTACAATTATAATTAATATGCTCGCTACGAAGGCGAACATCCTAATGTAGAAGAAAACGGTTCTCCTCTTCGCTACCTGAAAGGCTTTATCGATTCCGAATCCTCTGATTACGAACATAAGGCCCAGTATCAGGGCTAGGAAGTAGTTAACGTAATGGTAAAAGGGTGTGAAGTAAACTATACCGTAAATTAAGAGGAGAATTCCTGGAATTCCTAAGAAGAACTTAGAGTACCTAGGATCATATATTAACATTTTAAAGTACTTAGCTAAAATAGCATAGCTCTCTTCTACAGACCTACTATGCTTAATTATTATCCTATGTACAGAAGCAATCGGAGCTATAGACTGCAATACAGGTATGATGACTTCGTCCTCTATACCATCGGATACTAATATTATCTCTTGAAAGCCGAGCCGTTCCTTCAACTTTAAAACTTGAGCTTTTATCTTCTGATCCGCACTGTATCCTCCCTTTTGGTCTCCGGATACAATAGCTACCTCGCACGGTACACCCTTAGCCTTAAGCTCGTCTAATAGCTTAATTGAAGCAAAAATGGCATTCGCATCGGCTTCTTCCGGATCTACTAAGGATAGGTCGATAGCGCTCTTTATACAGGCATCTCTACCAACTATTGGCGTTTTAGCTTTAGTCTTAACTCCTATATCATCGTCTCTATCTACGCATAGTATAAGCACTTTAGGGTTAGAGAGGGCCAATTACTTGTAATATTTAACATTCTTCGATTTATAAAAATTACCTATCCTCTGTATCTCCGTATAATGCTTGTATTTCCTCCCAGCTTAGAGGCTCCCCTTTAGATAGCTTATCCTCCGCTTTCTTCTTTATCTCCTCCTTTATGCTTTTAAGTTTCTTCATTCTCTCTTTCTCATAACGTTCTCTTAACTTCAATTGAATCGCCTTTATAGATGCCATAGTTTCGTACAGCTTCCTCTCTATTTCACTTATATCCTCTTCAACCCCCTTTATCTCCTCAATAAGTTGCTTTTTCGCAGCTTGTAGCTCATTTATCCTCTCCCTTCTAGAATCTAACTCCATATACACTTCATCTAGCTCAGCCTTAACCTCATATAGCTTACTTATATTGTCATCTAACCTTCTAGAAAGTCTATCCGCCTTGACCCTTAAGGAGTAGGCCTTCTTCCAATGAGCGAGATCATATGCCATTTGTCTTATCTTCTCAAGCAGTTTTTCTTCGCTTTTCTTCGTCATCGGCTTCGTTTGAAGGTCCCATTCAAGCTTCTCTAGCTCTAGCTGTATCTTCTCCCCATCTCCAGATAAGCTCCTCTCTACTTCCTTTAACGCTTTCCTCGTATCCTTTAAATCGCTTCTTATCTCCCTAATTTTCTCTACTATATCCCTCTTACTTTCCAATAACTCAGAAGCTCTCTTTTTAAGGAGTTTATAATCGGTTCTCTCCTTCTCCAGCTTTTCTTTTATACTCGCTAATTCTTCAAGAATCCTCTTTTTCTTCTCCATTAACCTCTTCAGTTCTTCGGCAAATCCCTTCCTTTGCTCCCTTAAGTGTATTAACTCCTCCTCTATCAACTCAACCACTCCCTAGTATTAAATCGTATAAACGTAGTCCAATATCGATCGTTCTATAGCTCCCTCCTAAATCGGGTGTTTTTATTCCCTTCTTCAAAGCCTCTACGATTTTGCTTTCTAGTGTTTTCGAAACGTTTAAGAGCTCCTTATCGTTATGTCTATTGGCTAGCCATTCAAACATCATCTTCAGGGATAGGATCATGGAATAGGGATTAGCTATTCCTTTCCCAGCGATATCTGGAGCTGACCCATGTACAGGTTCGAATAAAGCCATATCCTCTCCTATATTGCCTGAAGCCGCCATTCCAAGGCCTCCTGCTACTTGAGCGGCCTCGTCGCTAAGTATATCTCCAAACATATTCGTCGTGAGGATTATATCGAACGATTCGGGATTTCTAATTAAGGCCATGCTTGCAGCATCTACGTACATTTCGTTTATTTCAATTTCAGGATATTTCGACAGCTCGTCTTTAGCGACTCTTCTAAATAAACCACACGTCTTCCTAAGTACGTTAGCTTTATGAACAATTGTTACCTTTTTCCTTCTCCGTAAAGCAAGCTTTGCGGCTTCCCTAGCGATCCTTCTAGAGGCCCTCTCGGTTATAACTCTAATTCCTATGGCCTTTCCGTCGAATTCGTACTCGAACCCCTTATAAAGCCCCTCGGTGTTTTCCCTAACTATCACTAAATCGATGTCCTTTATAGCGTTTAAACCTGGATAGTTTTTAGCAGGTCTTATATTCGCGTATAGATCGAACATCTGTCTAAGCCTTACGATAACGTCCGCTGCTGTTTCTCCAACTGGGCCTTTAATAGTAGCGTGGGCCCTCTTTATTCCCTCTACGGTTTCCTCTGGTAAAGCCTTTCCAGTGATATTTAAACAATCATCACCAGCTAAGTAGAACTTGACGTCAAAGCTAACATTAAAGCCCTTTTCTATAGCCTCTAGGACCTTTAGAGCGGCCTCGGATATTTCAGGGCCTATTCCGTCTCCCTTTATCCAAGCTATTTCATATCTCATTTTCCTATATTGAGATGCTTCCTTTTTAAGATAAGCTTGTTAATGCCTTCCAACATCGCCTCTACGCTTGCTAGCACTATATCTGGACCAGCCACCCTTGCCGATGCTTGAGTACCTTCTGCATCTTCGACTTTAACCGTTACTTCAGCTAAAGCATCCGAGCCTCCCGTTATAGCCTCTAACCTATACTCCTTTAAGCTAACCTTGACTTTATCCTTTAATACTTCTTGGATAGCCTTCATAGCTGCATCTACCGGTCCAACCCCAGTTTGAGAGGCTGAGTAAGTATCCTTTTCAAGCTTTATCTTTACGGAGGCGGTTGGCATAACTTTATATCCCGTAACTACTACGAATTCCTCAAGATCAACCGCTCTTTCTTCGCTTTTAACCCTTCCTATTACCGAGTTAGCTATTGCGAATAGATCGGCATCGGTTACCATCTTTCCCATATCCCCTAGCTCCTTAACTT
>CAYQTV010000107.1:0-3998 GCA_964420525.1 uncultured Nitrososphaerales archaeon
TTAGGGATTACGAAGAAAGCGAATGGGTTAAGCTCGTAGATAACAGGAAGCCCGAATCGTGCTTAGACTGCCCTTACTTCGACTTCTGTAGAGGAGGATGTTACGCTAGATCTCTACTGGTTAAGGGGGATATAAGATCCTCCGATCCTCTATGTTCATATAGGGGATAGTTAATTGGTTAAACGTTCATGATACTAGTAGATCCCTTAAGGACTGGAGGAGCTGTTCCAGATGAAGTGAAGAGACGGCTTCTCGAATTCGTAGATGGGTACAGCGTATGTGCTTACTGTCAAGGAGATCTACATAAAATCACGAAGCCCAACATTAAGAGCTTTATTGAGGAGTTAAGGGAATGGCTTAAGGCGAGCGAGGTAAGGCTAACTCATGGAGCTAGAGAGTCCTTCTTCGCCCTCTTCCTCGCCCTTTACAAATCCAGAGTTAAGGAGGGAAAGGCAGCTCCTATAATAATAGTGGATGGAAATACCCATTATTCGCTAGAGCTAGCGGCCGAGAGAGCTATGTTCGATTTAATTAAAACGGAAGTAGGAGCCTATCCAGAATATAAGATTATAGAAGAAGATTACGAGAATAAGATATTGGAAGTTAAGAGAAAGTATGGGCTTTTACCGGCGCTATTAGCTATTACTTATCCGGACGGCCATTACGGAAACTTTTCGGATATAAAGAAGATATCCAAAATTGCTAAGGATTACAATATACCTATTATGGTGAACGGGGCTTACCTTATTGGAAGGGTTAAAACGGATATGGAAGAGTTAAATGTAGATGCATTAGTAGCTTCAGGTCATAAATCCATGGCTTCTTCCGGTCCTATCGGCTTACTCGCTTTGAACGAAGAGCTTTCTAGAGAAGTGCTTAAGAGAAGTGAGCTACATAAGGATAAAGAGGTAGAGCTACTGGGATGTACAGTTAGAGGGCTTCCAGTCATTTCACTAATGCTGTCCTTTCCGTATGTTAAAAGGAGGGTGGAGAAATGGGAAGAAAAGGTAGAAATCGCTAGGTACTTCATCAATAAAGCTGAAGAACTTGGATTAAAGCTGCTCGGAGAAAGACCGCATAATCACGATTTAATGCTCTTTGAAACCCCTCAATTTTATGAAATATCGATTAAGAGAAAAGATAGATTCTTCTTGTATAAAGAGCTTAAGAAGAGAGGTATAATAGGCATAAAGCCTGGAATAACGAAGGTAGTAAAGCTAAGTACGTATTTGTTAAATAGAGAAGAGGCCGACTTCGTAGTAAGCTCCTTTAAGGAAATATTGGAGGAGGGATAGCGATGTTAAAGGTAAAGGAAATAGAGGAGGAATTAAAGAAGCTAGGGTTTTATGAAACGTGGAGGAAATACTCGAAGCTCATACCTAAGGAAGGAAGGGAGATACCTGTAGGAAAAGGCAAGGAACATCCCGTAATTTCTACGATCCTTAAAATAAGGGAGGTACTGCTCGACATGGGCTTTACCGAATTAATACTACCCATTATGATCGACGTTCATGAAGTTTACAAACAATACGGACCGGAAGCACCGGTCATTCTCGATAGAATATATTATCTAGCAGGAATTCCCAGGCCGGATATAGGTTTAGATAAGGAGAAGGAAGAGATTATAAAGAAAGAAATCGGGAACATCGATATTAAGGAACTTAAAGCCGTATTGAGGGATTATAGGAAGGGAAAGACGAGCGCGGACGAGCTAATTGAAGATATGAAGAGAAGGCTCAAAGTAGGAGATAAAGAGGCTATAAAGCTGCTAGAAATGTTCGAGCCTTTCTTCAACCTCAAGCCCGAGCCCTCTTCCTTAACCTTAAGATCTCATATGACGGGCGCTTGGTTCCAAGCTATTTCTGAAGTATTGGAATATAAAGACCCTCCTCTCTTCCTCTTCTCGATAGATTGGGTATTTAGGAGGGAACAGAGAGAGGACGAAAGCCATCTAAGAAACTACCATTCAGCGTCGATAGTTATAGTTGATGAAAATTTAAGCGAAGAGTACGCGAAAAAGATAACTAAGGAGATAATAGGAAGGCTCGGCTTCAAGGATATCGAAATAAAAACTAGAACTGATACTGCAAGGTATTACGCTTTAAATCGGGAGTGGGAGGTATACGCGAATTTTAAAGGAAGGAAGTACGAAATAGCAACCGGAGGTTTTTACAACCCCATATCCCTAGCTAAGTACGAAATCCCATATTTCGTCTATAACTTAGGAATAGGGGTTGAAAGATTAGCGCAGATAATTTATGGAGAGGAGGACATTAGAAGGCTCGTATATAGCCACAGGTTCTTTAAGCCAAGCGATGAGGAAATTGCAGACATGCTTAGGCCTATTGAAGAACCTAAAACTGAATGGGGTAGAGCTTTAGAATCGATTTTAATTAAGAAAATAGAGGAAAATAGGGATAGAATAGGCCCCTTTAAAGAACTCGTTTACGAAGATCCGAACGTGAGGATATATCTATATGAGCCAGATGAGGGAAAGAAGTTAGTCGGACCTGCCGCTTTCAATAAGATATACGTTGTTAACGGCGAGGTAATTTCAAGCGTAAAAGATGAAGAGGGAGTATTCGTTGGAAGGTATATAGATTTTATCGTCAAAAGGTTCGTAGCTCAAATAGAGAGGGGAGAACATGGATGGATTAGAGCGAGGTGGGCAGGAGGCCCTTCGGATATCAACTTGTTCGTACCTGAAAAGCTTTTAAAGTGGATGATGGAGAATAAGAAAAGGATCGATATAGTCGGGCCTTTGTTCATAGATCTTATAGTTGAGAGAAAAAGCGTTTCCTCGTAATATCTTTTAAGCATTACATCTATACGTAATGTCATGAAAGTGGCCGTTATATCGGATACCCATGATAACCTACCTAACGTAAGATCCCTTGTAAAGAAACTGAAAGATGAGAAGGTGAACCTAATTCTACATGCAGGAGATATAATCGCTCCTTTTACTTTAAAGGAATTCCAAGGGTTTAAACTGTACTTCGTGTTTGGAAACAACGATGGAGAAAGGAAGCTGCTAAGGGAAACATCGAAAAAGCTAGGCTTTATCGCTCTAGAGGATTTCGGAAGTTTAGAAATTGATGGAAGGAGGTTCGCTTTAATACACGGCAAAGATGAAGAAATAGTAAACGCGTTATGTAAAAGCGGGCTCTACGACGTAGTCGTTAGAGGACATACGCATAAACATGAGATAAAAAGGGTAAACGGAACCCTCCTTATAAATCCAGGAGAGGTATGTGGTTATCTATTTGGAGAGGCGACTTACGTGATCTACGATACTAAGGAGAACAGGGCTCAATTACTTTCTCTTTAATTTTTTAATGAAGGCTATAAGGCCTGTCAGCAAAGCTCCGATAACCGCTCCAATAGCTAGGTGTAAGTTCCTAACCTCTTCTATCTTCTTTTGGTAAAACGCGGAATAATAGGAAGTGTAGAAAACGATCTCCTTAGAGCTCTTCTGACCTACCCTATCCTCGGCCTCTATCCTTAAGGTATGAGCTCCATCTACGAGGTTCTTAGGATTAATAAACATCTCCTTTACGATCTTCCCATCTATCTTAACGGTTACGTTTGCTAAATTGGAGTCGTAAACTTCGTAAACTATCTTCGTTTCGCTTTTTATTTGTTGACCATTTTCAGGAGATATTAGCTTTATAACGGGAGGCTCGTTATCTACGTAAAAGGTGTAGAGCTTCTCAGATGTATGATTAACTTCATCTACGGCTAGAATCTTTACTGGAAGGGTTCCGGAAAGCTCGCTAATATCCAAATCGATCGTAAGCTTAGGCTCAGTCACGTTATACCATTTATCCAGTATTTTAACCGAAAGCAACGCTAAGTTCGGTTCATCTACCGTTACGTTAAACTTAAGCCTTTTGGATATCAAATCTCCATCTTTCAACCCTTCTATTTCAATAATAGGAGGCGTGTTGTCTACGATGAAAGGAAGGGTAGATTCCGCAGTTTGTCCAGAAGCATCAACT
>CAYQTV010000108.1:0-2659 GCA_964420525.1 uncultured Nitrososphaerales archaeon
CCTATTACTACGACCTTATCTCCCGCTTGTCTTACCCCTCTTAGCAGATCCACGCTAGTAATGACCTCTGGTCTGTTTACTCCAGGTCTATTGGGTACTATAGGGCTAGAACCAGTAGCTACTACAACTACATCCGGATTAAGCTTAACTATGTCTTCTCCCTTAACCTCCATCTTCTCAACCCTTATTCCTAATATCTCCATCTGGTACCTATACCACTCTAGAAGCCTTCTAAGATCTTTCTTGAAATCTGGGCGTGAAGCTGGTATTAAGTTCCCTCCAAGTTCCTCCCTTTCAAAAAGCGTTACATCATGGCCCCTAAGAGCTAGGACTCTAGCCGCTTCCATTCCCGCAACTCCTCCTCCAATTACGACGACCCTTTTTCTATCTTCGGCCTTTTCGATTTTAAGCAACCTTTCCCTTCCACAAGCTGGATTGACCGCGCATGAGAGGGGTCTATTCGTTATAATTCTCTCTAAACACTCGTGACAACCTATACACGGCCTTATTTCCCTTAACCTCCCTTCCTTTACTTTCAGAGCCCAATGAGGATCGGCTAATAACCCCCCTTCCTATTGCTATTAAATCGGCCTTTCCTTCGCTTATCGCCTTCTCAGCTATCTCTGGGTTATCTAACTTACCTACCCCTATTACCGGTATTTTCACAACGCTCTTCGCTTTTTCAGCCATATCTAACATACATCCGGCTTCCTGATAAGTTGGAGGATGGGCCCAGTACCAGCTACCGTAGCATCCAGCGTCTACGTGAAGGGAATCGAATCCCGCCTCCTCTAAAAGCTTAGCCATTTCCATGCCTTCCTCAATATCTCTTCCCTTCTCTTCAAATTCTTCTCCCGGTAAAGCTCCTTTATCGAAATCCTTTAAGTAATGTTTTAAGCTAAAGCGGTACTGTACTATGAAGTTATTACCTGCTCTCTTCTTTATTTCCCTCATCACTTCTATGGGGAACCTCAATCTATCCCTTTGATTTCCTCCGTACTTATCGGTTCTTCTATTCCAAATTGAAGTAGTGAATTGATCGAATAGGTAACCTTCATGACCATGTAATTCGACGCCATCAGCTCCTACTTCAGCTAAAAGCTCAGCGGCATCTCCAAACGCTTCAACTAACCTCTCTACTTCATCTGTGGTAAGTTCTCTGCACGTAATTTCTGGACACCAGAAGTTGGGTAGGGCTGATGCAGAAATGGGCTTACAATCTAAGATAGATGGATGAGCAACTCTTCCAAAGCCTGCCGTAAGCTGAAATAGTATAATTGAGCCGTAAGAATGAACGGCTTCTATCAATTCGGTTAAAAGGGGTATAGCGTGATAAGTGATTATCGGCGTAGCGATCTTGTGTTTCTCTATCTCATTTTCAACTTTAAATAGGTTAGTAATTATTAAGCCGACCTCGCCCTTTGCCCTCTCAACGAAGTAGTCGATTAATCGTTGAGTCGGCAACCCATCCTTATCTACTAGCCCCTCGGTACCCATCGGGGCCATGCAAACTCTGTTTTTAACTTCGACGCGTCCTATCTTAATAGGCGTGAATAAGTTCTCGAACTCCATAATATGTTAAACGAGTACTCTAGGGTATTTATCATTTTGTTTTGAGGAGTGCCTCATAAAGCAGCTCTCCTAAGTCCCTCACCTCCAAGTTGAGCTCTTCCTCGTACGAACCTAAGTTTATCCAGCATATTGGACAGTACGACACGATTTTACTGTGGAACTTAGATAGCCTTTTTAGACGTTCTAAGGCTATTTTCTTAGATAGCTTTGGATAGGCGTACTCTATAGGGCCTCCACAGCATTTAGTTTCTACTCCCTTATCCTCAGGCTCCACTAAGTCGATTCCTAGGCCTTCAATAACCTTCCTAGGCTCCTCAATAACTCCCAAATCCCTCGCCATAGTACACGGATCGTGAATTACGTACCTTCCACTCAATTTATTCCATTTAGAAATTACATCGATGTTTGAACTGAGGACTTCAATATAGTGTCTTACCTCAATATCGAAACTATCTATTATGGACGGATACACTTGTTTTAACATAAAAAATGTGTGAGGATCTACGGTTATTGCCGTTTTCACGTCTCTCTCCTTAAGTAGTCTGTAAACCTTCTTAGAGTGCTCAACAAGGGGATCGTCTAACCCTAGATCGTACAATAGAGCGCCGCTATATGGCTCATCTTCGTACAGGAATGATAGATTTAAACCAAGCCTAGATAGCGAAAGGTAAATTCCTTGCAGTATATGTTCCGATCTATTCACGATCTCTCTTTTCAACCTTAACTCTGAAATCTTCAAACCTAATCCAGACGCCTTGGTAATTATCTTCCTTAGCAGTTTGCTGGAGACAATACCTCTAGCTTGATCTACCAATTTAGTAATTTGAGGTAAATAAGGAGCCATCTGGTACATTCTAGAAGTGAAGATGATCGTCGAACCTTTTTTAGGAACGTTGATAGATAACGCCCAATTTAACCAATAAGGCTTATCAAGACCTAATGGGTCCCCAACTCTCCTAATGTTGTTAACGATAGACGACAATAGGTAAGATAGGACGCTTGACTCCGTGCCTTCAACCTCGCCTCTTAGTAAAGCATCCGATAAGACCGTCCTGCAACGTCGTATTAACTTCGATACCTCTAAGCC
>CAYQTV010000108.1:2669-3997 GCA_964420525.1 uncultured Nitrososphaerales archaeon
TTCACATCCAGCGCAAATTAGGCACGTATAAATGTAATATAGAAGGTTATCATTTACCGTATAACTCCCTTTAAGCATGTACCTCATAGACTGAATTCTACCGTAGGGAGCGAGGTATTCGGCGTTATCTATATAACTGTAAACCGGACATTGATCTATACAAAAACGGCATTTTTGACATCTATCCAGCTCTCTCAATAGCTCTTCTCTACTCATTACCACCACCCCTCTAAATTCCCTCTGTTCAATATGTTGTTTGGATCTAAGGCCTTCTTTACCTTAACTAGTAGCTCGTAGTAAGCATCTCCGTACCTCTTCTTAATGAAGTCTATCCTCTGAGCCGTAATCCCCCATTCTCCTCCACATCCCCTATACTTAGCGTTGATCTCCTCGGTCTTAATCCTAACCTCCATGATAAACCTCTTCTTAACTTCGTTAGGTACGTCCTTAGTTGGAATTAGGAATTCCGCATGTAGGGTAGGAGCTCCCACATGTCCGAAGGAGTAGAACTCGGGGTTCTTATAGCTCTCAAATCTACTCTTTAAGCTCTTAGTTTCATAGTAGGCTTCTTTAAGAAAGTCAACTCTTGGGGTGATTTCAACCCCTGCTAAAACTCCCTTTCTATTTAAGTAGTTTCCTACCTCAGCTCTGCTACCCCATATCTTCTTCCATTCCGTCTCGTCTACTACTTCTCTTGCCTCTAGCGCCCCTTCCTCTCTCAAAAACTTTAGAAATTTAATGGCCTTTTCATCTACTCCCTTTTCAGTCCAATCATGTATGGTAGCGATACAAACGCTCCCCTTAGGTTCAGACAAGCCTACAGCCTCGAAACCTATCTTAGCCGCAGACTCATCTAAGAATTCGAAGAAGAGAGGAGGCAATACCCCCTTCCTATACATATCCATTACCGTATCTAAAATGCCGTCTACTCGATCGAAGTAAGCTACGATGTTCCTAGTCCTTATATTGGGTATAAGCCTCATCCTAACCTTAGTTATCACTCCAAATATCCCTTCACATCCCACGAACAGCTTAGTTAGCTCGACGCCCGCAGGCCTCCTCGTAGATTCCGTTCCCGTCTCTATAACCTCTCCTGTAGGCAGTACGACTTCTAGCCCTAAGACGAAGTCTCCGGGCTTGCCCAGTGCGGCGTCTACGGCGTGAGCGCTCGTGTTCGTAGCTACAACCCCACCGATGGTAGCTATCCTCTCGCTTCCTGGAAAGGCCGGAAGCATGCAGCTATGCTCGGCTAAAGCCCTCCTAACCTCCCATACCCTAGCTCCAGCTCCAGCCTCGAAATACCCTCTCTCCGGATATACCTTTACCTC
>CAYQTV010000109.1:0-3981 GCA_964420525.1 uncultured Nitrososphaerales archaeon
ATGACGTAGACTACAGTAAACTAGGGAAATCTCTCTACTCTATAGCTAAGCAACTAATAGGTCAAGAAACTCACGTCCCCACTAGTCTAAGAGACATATACGTTAGAGAAGGCGTACACCTAGGAAGCATGCAAGGGATGCCCGTTGAGACTAAAGGATTGGAAGAGAGGATGACTATATTTGAGGCAGTTGAGAGGTTAGTTGAGGAGTGGAAGAGAGAGGATATAGATGTTATCGTAAACATAATAACTACCGAATATGGGCAGGCCTTTAATGATCCATCCTTACTGGAAGCCGCTATTCTAGAGAACAACAAGGAAAAACTAACGGCTTCCCACGTATACGCATATGCAGCTACGTTGTACTCTGAGAAGGTAAAACCTGTAGCCTTTGTAAACGCGATACCTACTCCTCTAGCTAATGACTGGGCGGTGGTAAGGATCTTTGAGAACGCCGGAGGTATCGTCTTAGGAGACGATGGAGCGACCGGGGCTACGCCGTTAACTTCCGATCTACTTGAACATCTAGCTGAAAGAAATAGGAGAGTTAAGTACATCGTACAGTTTAACATAGGAGGCAATACCGATTTCTTGGCGTTATCTATGCCAGAAAGAAACGTTATGAAGGAGATAACTAAAAGCGGAATTGTCAGAGATATCTTAGGCTACGAAGCACCTCACTTCATAAAGCCTACTGGATACTTAGAACCTCTAGGAGATAAGAAGTTCATAGCTATGAACTTAGAGTACATCTCCTTTAACGGCTACGTAGACGAGCTATACATAGCTGGAAGGATCAACGATAGCCCGGCTTTAGCCGGTAAGCTTGTAGATATGATAAGGATCGGCAAAATGGCGGTAGAGAACGGGTATAGAGGAACAGTGGAGGAAATAAATGGCTTCTTCATGAAGAAGCCAGGGCCTCCGAACGCGGTTGCTACCGCTAAAATCATTGCTCACGTTCGACTATCTAAATGGCTAGAGAAACATGGAGTGAAAATGCTCTCGACTGTGGAACAACAGAGAATGGATAAAAGTAAAGTTAGAGAGAGGTGAATTTCCCCCTTTATTTTTTAGATTTTGTAATAGCTAAAAAATCCATTTTTGAGATATAAGCCATAAGATTTTTATACAACGTAGAAGGTCATGCTAGAAACCCTAAGAAGTCTTAGCATATCAGGCTACTCTAAAATCTTTCTTTAACCTAAAACCATTGAAATGAAGCCGGGGGTGGGATTCGAACCCACGTGTATCCGGTCTGCAGCCGGACTCGTAACCGCTCCGACACCCCGGCTCCATTAGGTAGATGGAGTACGTACTTTTAACGTTTACTTGAGTTCAATTCCGCTAAGAACTTAGCTATAGCGCTGTAATCTAAATTGGCTAAACCGCTATTACACGCTCCTCTATATATTTCCTTTAAGGTAGATAGTGCCGGCATGAAGGCCTCTATTTCATAAGCTGTAATTGAAGCTATATTGAGATCTTTAGCCATATGTTTCAAGTAAAACGTAGGTTCAAAGTCCCCCTTAACCATGTTAATCGCCTTGGTCTCGCTAAAAGCTGTTTTATAGGTAGTAGCATTCAATATCTGTATTAATAACATGGGATCCAATCCGGCTTTCTTAACGAAGCTCAATCCTTCAGCTATCGCTTCAGTGTATGCTGCAATTAGAAAGTTTAAGGCGAGCTTTATCATTAGAGCCGATCCTACTCCTCCGGCATAGAATATACGATTTGCGAAAATCTTTATAATGTCTAGATTTTCTTCATATTTCGTTCTATCGGCCCCTACTATAGCTACTAGCTCCCCCTTTAAGGCGAGAGAAGGACTCCCTATTACCGGCATTTCAATTCTAACCGCTCTTTTTCTCCTCAACTTATCGGTCAACTTTCTAGATAAGGACGGACTTATAGTGCTCGAATCTATCACCACCTTCCCTGATTTTATATTATCGAATATCCCTCGATTTCCTATCGTAACGTCTTCATCGGCTTTGTCGTCCGATACCATAACGATTATGACGTCCGCCCTATTACATACCTCCCTTATACTAGGTAAAAGCTCGATTTTATCTTTGAGGTGTTGTACCTTCTCTTTACTCCGATTATATCCCACCACTGACATTCCCATCCTAATCGCTCTTAAAGCCATTGAAGAACCCATTTTACCTAAGCCTATAAATCCTAAAGTTTTCAAGGTTCACCAGCATCTTCTCACAATTAATTGTTTTAAAACTTTATCCTCTTTAAGCTTAAATATTAGGAAGTAGAAAGCCTTGTAAAGGGAATTAAGTGAACAAGATAGTGGGAGAGGGGTTAACCTTCGATGATGTACTCCTTGTCCCTCGATTATCTAATATAGTATCTAGAAGCCAGGTAGACCTTACAACTTATTTAACGAGGGAAATTAAGTTAAATATCCCTATCCTTTCAGCCTCAATGGATACGGTAACTGAATCTAGAATGGCGATAGCTATAGCTAGAGAAGGAGGATTGGGCGTAATACACCGGTTCATGCCTATAGATAGACAAGTTGAAGAGGTAGCGAAAGTAAAAAGAGCTGAGAATGTGATTATTGAGGATCCTATAACGATAAGAGCAGAATCTAAAGTGAAAGAAGCGAAAAGGCTCATGGAGAAGTGGGGGATATCGGGGCTACTAGTAGTTGACGATCATAGAAGGCTATTAGGCATAGTGAGTAGAAGAGATGTATTATTTGAGGATGATAATAAAGAAGTAAGAGAAGTAATGACCCCTAGGGCAAAGTTAATTGTAGCTGAGAGGAAAATAGGGTTAGAGGAAGCTAAGGATATGTTTAGAAAGTATAAGATTGAAAAAATTCCAATTGTCGATAATGACAATAGGCTAATTGGCTTAATAACAGCTAGAGATGTCGTAAACAGGACGATGAATCCAAGAGCCCTTAAGGACAACAAGGGCAGGTTAATGGTAGGAGCTGCTATTGGAGTGAGAGGAGATTACTTAGAGAGAGCTAAGAGGTTATGGAAGGCGGGGGTCGATGTAATATTCATAGACGTTGCGCATGGTCATAGTACTCTAGTTATAGACGCTATTAAGAAGGTTAAGGCCGAGCTAAAGGAGGCCCCTGTCATAGCTGGAAACGTAGCTACAGCAGAAGGAGTCGAGGATTTAGTTAAAGCTGGAGCTGATGGAGTAAAGGTAGGGGTAGGTCCTGGCTCGGTTTGTACAACTAGAGTTGTTACGGGAGCAGGAATTCCGCAATTGACAGCTATTATGGAATGCGCGAAAGCAGGGAGGAAGCTAGACATACCGATAATAGCGGATGGAGGGATAAGGAAGTCGGGAGACCTAGTAAAGGCCTTAGCAGCGGGAGCTAGTAGCGTTATGATAGGAAATCTTTTAGCAGGTACGGATGAAAGCCCTGGTCCCTTAATCTTTAGAAACGGTAAGAGGTACAAGATATACAGAGGAATGGCTTCATTTTACGCTATGTTGGGAAAAGAGATGCAAGAGGGATACGAGGTAGAGGATTTGATCGATATGTCTTATAAAGCAGAAGGGGTCGAAGCTTACGTACCCTACAGAGGGAGCGTAAAAGAGGTCTTGGAGCAGTTGATATCAGGATTGAGATCTGGCATGAGTTACTGTGGAGCGTCAAACATTAAGGAGTTGCAAGAAAAGGCTCTATTCATTAAAATAACTCATGCAGCATATTTAGAAGGATTGCCACATGATGTCGAGGGGTTAACTTAAAAAATTAAGTGTGGTTACTTAGAGCTCGTTGCTTTCGTCATCATCTCTATGTATGAATAGTAATCCTCTACCTGCTTCTTAAATATAGCTAATGCATCAGCGTATTCTGGTCTAAGTAGATGCCTTAACCTGCCCTGTACCTTTATGAACTCCTCTATAGGTTTAGGTCTGGGAACTGGAACAGTAATCCTATATACGCCGTTTTCTACTTCGTATAATGGGAAGTATCTCGTTTCAACCGCTA
>CAYQTV010000110.1:0-3957 GCA_964420525.1 uncultured Nitrososphaerales archaeon
TTTTTGAGATGAGAACGTTATACGATAAGCTTCTAGAATATGATAATTGGGAGAGGTACGATGAATACCTCGCTACTAGCTTAATAATCGAAGATGGAGAGTTTAAAGGATTTACCGCTATAAACCAAAAAACGGGGGACTTCGTAGTTTTTAGAGGACTAGCTGGGATAATCGCAACTGGCGGCACATCTCAGATGTACAAATTCGGTACTACAGCTGTGGGGGTTACTGGAGATGGTGTGGCTATGGCTTATAGAGCTGGGATACCTGCGAAGGACATGGAGTTTTTACAGTTCCATCCTACCGGCCTCATACCAAGCGGTATACTGCTTACGGAAGGAGCTAGAGGAGAAGGGGGGCATCTTAAAAATAAACACGGAGAAAGGTTCATGAAAAAATACGCTCCTGAAAAAATGGAGTTAGCTCCGAGAGATATCGTAAGTAGGGCGATGATGAGAGAGATCCTGGAGGGAAGAGGTGTGAAGCATTGGTCAGGACTCGAATACGTGTATATCGATTTAACTCATCTTGGAGAGGAGAGGATTAAGGAAAGGCTTCCTCTAATTAGAGAGCTGGTCTTAAAGTTCCAAGGAATAGACATAATTTCGGAACCTGCTTTAGTAAGACCAACCGCTCATTACACGATGGGCGGAATCCATACAGGCTCTAACTATCAAGCTATGTTCGATGATAAAACTTACGTTAGAGGTTTATGGGCAGCTGGAGAAGTGGCCTGCGCAAGCCTGCACGGAGCTAATAGGTTAGGAACGAACTCCACGGCTGAGTGCTTGTATTCTGGAGCGTTAACGGGAGCTCAGGCCTTTAAGTATGTATTAAGTAAGAAGGAGAGGAGAGCGAATCCGTCCTCTACTAGTATAACTACCTTTGCTGAAAAAGAGCAAAAGAGGATATTTGAAGAGGTACTAGGTAGGGAACGAGGAGAAGATCCCTACGAGATTAAGAATGAGTTAAGGGAAATGATGGATAAGAAATTTTACGTGTTTAGAACTGGTGAAGAGATGGCCGAAGGCTTAAAGAAGATAAAGGAGCTTAAGGAGCGATACAGGAAGGTAAGAACTTCAGACCGACATAAGGAGTTCAACTACAACTGGTTGCATGTCATAGAGCTAGGCTTCCTATTGGACGTAGCGGAGATATTAGCTACAAGCGCTTACGCTAGAAAGGAGAGCAGAGGTGCTCATTACAGACTCGACTATCCGAAGAGGGACGATAAGAACTGGCTTAAGCATACGTTAGCTTACTATACGCCGGAGGGACCAAGGCTCGATTACATACCCGTTAGGATCATTGCGTGGAAGCCTAGGGAGAGGAAGTATTGAGGTGATGGGGATGAGTAAGAAGGTTAAAGAGGTATTAGTAAGGATCTTGAGAACAGATAATGGAAAGAGCTGGTGGGCTGAGTACAAAGTACCGTTCTTCGAAGGAATGACGGTTCTAGACGCTTTAAACTACATAAGGGAGAGGCTAGACAATACCCTCGCCTTTAGATCTCATTGTAGAATGGGGGTTTGCGGCTCCTGTGCCGTTGTCATTAATGGGAAGCCTAGGTTGGCATGCAATACGCAGATAGCTAGGTTAGGAACCGATGTAGTGGAACTAAAGCCACTGTACAACTTCCCAGTTATAAGAGACTTAGTAGTGGACTTAGTGGACTTCTTTAATAAACATAGGAGAATGAAGCCTTACTTAATAAGAAGGGACGTTAAGGAGAGGGAAGAACCGACTCGAGAATACAGGGTCACTCCTGAAGAGTTTGAAAGGTATACGCAATTCACCTACTGTATAATGTGTGGAGCATGTGTAGCCGCTTGTCCGACCGTTTCAGCCGATAATCTCTACCCAGGACCTCAAGCCTTAGCTCAGGCTTACAGGTACTTAGCAGATCCTAGAGATGAGGGATGGGAAGAAAGGCTAAAGATAGTAGATAATCAACACGGAGTATGGAGATGTCACTTCGCGGGAGCATGTAGTTACGTATGTCCAAAAGGAGTCGATCCCGCTTTAGCGATACAGCTATTAAAGAAAGAGCTATTTAAGTACAAGTTGTTTAAGAGGAAGAAAAAAGCGAGCGAAATAGTTCCTCCGCTAGAGGTTAAAGCCCCTTCCAAAAAACAACCTCCGCCTTTCGATTATGAATTCAATATTGAGGAGGTGATAAAATATGAGCGAGAATGAGAGGAGGTTTAAGAGGTTTAGAAGCGGCTTTTGGTCAGGAAGTCTAAACCCTACAGGCTTTAACTTAGAAAGATGGGCCTTTACGCTGCATAGGGTAACGGGCTTCATCTTAATAGCATACTTGATCGCTCACTTACTCGAAACGAGGAACATAGCGATAAGTCCTGAGGCTTGGAGCGCTGCATTAGAGATGGTGAGGCAGCTCGTAGGTCCAATTGGTGAAAAGGTAGGGTTATGGATAATAGCCGGCTGTGCTTTGTACCACGGAGCTAACGGAATTAGATTGATTTTAACTGAAATGTTCGCCGCCTTAATAGGAAGGCCTAGAAGACCGGATCTCGATCATAAAACGGTCGAATATATTCCATTCTCATTAACAGGAGGTCAAAGGGCCTTACTATTAGCGGCTGTAATAATCGCTATAATCCTGTGGTTCATAGCCGCTGCATACCTATTTTCAAATTGGGTGATATAAGATGGGAAGAGAAAGCTGGGTCATGTTAATTCATTACATAACCGCTATAATCCTAGTAGTGGCTCTAACGGCGCATCTCCTCTTACATAGCCCGTTTGCCGGTCTCGACTTCGAAAGTTCTTTAAGCTTCATTAACGTAGCTGGAAACCTAAAGAACTTAGGGCTTCTCTTCTTCATACTGTTACTAGCTGCCGTTATACATGGGGTGAATGGGTTACGTATACTACTCTTAGAACTCTGGCAAAATAAGGGATGGAACCTCTTCGTAAACATTATCGCCGTAGTGTTAATAGTGGTGCTTATAGCGATTGGAACGATGACCTTAATCGGCGTACAAGCATAACCCCCTTATTTTTTATCGATATTTTTATATGAGCTATAGGTTTTAGTGTGAGGTGTGAAACCTCAACGAGGAGAGCTAGTAGAATTTGAAGCAGAAGGGGAAGAGCATTGGATTAAGCTTAAACTTAAAGATGGAAGCGTTCTAAAATTCAAAACAATAGTAACGGCGGTATTTAGAGTTGGGAACGATCCAAATACGGGCCTTCCTATATACATGGTACAGAGCACAAACGTCATAAGGATCGTAAGCGTACCTAAAGAGCTGATTAAGAAGCCCCCTTCTTCTGAAACTTATCGTTAATAAATTAGCCCCTTGTACGCCAAATATGCCTCAATCCAAAAAATGAGAGAGGCTATACCAGTAATAGCTATTACCGGTAAGGAGAAGCCGATCATAATTGAGTATGAAATTAAAAAGGACGTAAAGAACGCTCCATAAAAGGCATATCTAGGCACAACCTTTCCTCTTAATATAACGAAAGGCCCTAAATGGCTAGCGTCAAACCCCCCGACTGCCGTATATCTCCCATACTCATCTTGTTTAACTAAGTTCAATTCTTGTAGCTTCGTTAAGTGGTAGTGGACGACGCTCGGACTACTTATTTTAAGCGTTTTCTGGATCTCCCTTACTCCCATTTTCCTTCCTAAAAGTAAGAGATATACCCTCAGCGTAGTTCCTTCAATCTTCGTTTTACGCATCAAGCGGTTTTATAAACCTCGTTTTAAAATCCTTTATTCCTCAATTAACTTCCTTATAACTTCGAGATCCTTTGCGTATTCCTTGTAGTTTGAAACGGGAGTTTCCAAGATCATAGGTAATTTCTTAAGCTTAGGATGGTTTACAATCGCTTTAAACCCCCTCTTTCCAATAAACCCCTTACCTATGAATTCATGTCTATCTAACCTAGATCCCAACCCTCCTTTGGAGTCGTTTAAGTGAATTA
>CAYQTV010000111.1:0-3955 GCA_964420525.1 uncultured Nitrososphaerales archaeon
CTCCTGGACATGAAATAATCACGCCGTTAACTAGATCCCTTAGGTTCTCAATTAAGCTCTCTAGATTGTTTAGCTCAACGGAATATTGTCCGCTTAGCGAATCGAGTATCTTCTCACTTCTAGCGGTCTTTATTAATACGTAGGGATAAAGCTCTACTCCCAACTTCTTAGCTTCCCTAGATATATCTTCTATATCCGATGGGCTTGATAAACGTAACACTAAAAGGAGATCTACGTTTGATTTCAGTCTTTGTAAGATCCTTTCCTTAGGATACCTTAAGCTCAATAAAGCCCCTATTTTGGGAAGTTCCTCTCCTTTCAACTCTCCTTTTAAGACTTCGATAGCTTGTTCGGTAGACGTAAAACTCACCGGAGGCCCGATCGCTGGATTATCGCCCTGTAGCAATACGACGGCATCTATCTTAAAGAGGATGGCAGATTTAACTAACGATATAAGAGCGTTTAGGTTTACATCCTTTAACCTTATATGGCTAAAAACCTCCTTATTTGTGGTGAGCTTAAGGTATGTGGCTACGGTTAGGGAATTAGGATATGGCTTTCCAAGAGGCGAATCAGGGATATCGAACACATCGGTATATTCCATCAACTCCTTAACGAGGTTATTGAGAAGATCCAACTTAGTACTGGGTGCTAACTCGCATACGATCTTCATCACTAACGATTCCTTTTGAACATGAGGTTTTGATAAACGTTTCCTTTAAAAAGAGCTGTTCCCAAATATCCTTATGAAAAACATAAGATATTTGGAAGTACAAAAGATCTTATACTCCGCCTTCATAGCTTAAACTAAAAATGAAGGATGTGTATAGATGTAGGAAATGCGGAAGATATACGGAAGATAGTGCTCATTGTAACGTTGAAGCCGATCTAGTAGTGGATGGAAAGAGAAGGGTTATGTTAAGTAAGACTCTATCCGCTATATTAAGGCATTTAGCTCCTCAACTAGAGCTTAAGGTAAGTAGGGAGGGATGGATTGATATAGGAGAGTTAGTTGCGTTCTTAAGGAGTAAATGGCCTCGTAGCCATCTTTATTCATGGGTAAATGGAGAGGTAATCGAGGCAATAGCCCTTTTAGATCCTAAAGGAAGGTTTGAGGTGAGAGGTAATAGGATTAGGGCGAGGTATGGACATACATATAAAGTAGATATTGGATTTAAGGAGGTTTCCTACGAGGGAAAGCTCTATCATGGAACGGCTTTGGAAAACCTTCCATCCATAATGGAGGAGGGGTTAAAGCCTATGAAGAGGAACTTCGTCCACCTTGCAACTTCAATTGAAGATGCTATTGAAGTAGGACGTAGAAAGAGCGAAAATGTTGTAGTGTTAGAGATAGATCCCGAATGCCTTTATAAAATGGGCCTTAAAATATACGAGGCCTCTAAAAAGGTATACTTGACTTCTTACGTTCCTAGTCATTGCATCAAGGTAAGGCTCAGGTTAAAGCCTAGTTTATAGGAACTGTAAGATTATTCAGTAAATAAAAGTGGGGGCTTTATCCAGAGCGATTTTGTCGCTCTTGTTTATATACTCACGTACGAATTTGGGCAAATGGAAGTAGTATGGATGGAAAGAGGGATCGTAATACTTTAAATCTCCTATTCCTCTCTCATTTACCCTTTTTTCAGCTTCCTCGCTTTTCAGGGCTTGTGGATCGTATTTTTTAGAAGCGATGGTAAAGGACCAATCGGCTGTATAAACCGGAACGAAGGCCCTTGTGGCTCTAACTATAGGAAAGACCTTTTTCAGAGTTCTAAAAATAGTAGCGAAGGTATCTATATTTTGTGTAAGACTTGTTGATTGGGTAACGAGAATGCCGTCTTCCTTGAGCTTACTATTAGCTATTTCATAAAACTCCTTGGTATACAGCAGTTTAGAGGGTCCTTCCTCTATAGGATCTGTGACATCTAATACTATTACGTCCCATCTTCCTTTTTCCCTTCTTAAGAATTCTCTGCCATCATCTATTATTAACTTAGCTCTAGGATCATTAAAGCTACCTCGATGGAAACTTTCTAAGTATTTCTTACAAATATCAACTACCTCTTCATCTATATCCACCATTACGACTTCCTTAACCGTATTGTGTTTCAATACCTCTCTTAAAGTTGCTCCCTCACCTCCTCCAATTAATAAAACCCTTTCAGGATTTGGATGAGTTATTAAAGCCGGATGAACGAGCATCTCATGGTATATAAACTCGTCCCTCTCGCTACTTTGTATTTTCCCATCTAAAATAAGAGAAATGCCGTGTTCCTTTAATTCAGCTACAATAACTTCCTGATACTTCGTTCTACCACTAAATAAAATCTTTTTAATACTAAACATTGAAGCTGAGTGGGGGCTTTGCCATTCAATTATCCAGTGAGTGCTAGGTTTTGAGTCATACAATTCTTTGTTCCTCCTCAATTAAGCCTCTTCCCATTTCGTTCGTTTGAACTCTTTTAGGTCTTAACCTCTTCTTAATCACTTCTAGCCCTTTCCAAGGATCTACGTGGCTCCCGCAGGTAAATATATCTATAGCAGCATAGCCATGTTCTGGCCACGTATGAATTGAAAGATGCGATTCAGCAATAGCTATTAACCCAGTAACCCCTTCGCCTCCACCGAACTTATAGAAGAAATCTCCTAGAATTGTCGAGCCCGTAGCCTTTGCGGCTTCAAGCAAGACATCTCTTAAGAAATTTTCATCTTTCAATAGCTCCGGATCTACTTCGTATACTTCGCATATCAGGTGTTTGCCGAGGAAGAAGTTGCTTGACATCCCCCCTTCCTATCTAAAAAAGTAAAAGAAAAACTTTTCTGCTCTAAATTAAAAATAGAGCGAGAAGCGAAGCGAAAATCGGTTTTATTCCTCATAAATCAATTTAATTTTTCTAAAAACCGCAAATTTTGCTTATTTTTTGATTTTATTTGATTTTCTTGCTTTTTTGCCAAAAATAAGCAAAAATCTACGAGATCAATCTCTTATAATTTCAGATGATGCTTTCCTTAATCTATTATTTACAGCGAAAAATATACCTTTTAAAGGAAGGCCTTCCGCTACTATTACATCTACTCCTGCCTCATCGAACTTCCTTAAAGACGAGAACAGGTTGTGAGCTATAGTGTACGGCTTACTGAGGCTTCCTAAAGATATCTTATAGCAGTTTTCAGGATATTTACTAACGTTTTCATCACAGGTTAAAATTCCTACCTTTCTACCTTCTCTAAGATATTTTATCGCTATCGATTTCGCTCTATCGACTACATTCTCCCCTTCAATTAAGATGAGCGGAGCTTCTGGAGAATAATGTCTGTACTTCATTCCAGGAGCTTCTGCAACCCCTTTATAAGGTCTCTCAGCTTTGGCCGCTTCGCTTATCTCTACTTCTCTTAATACAGTTAATAGATCTTCTACCGTAATAGGACCAGGTCTCAATATTGTTGGTTTATCCTTAGTTAAATCAAGTATCGTTGATTCAACACCAAAGGGGGTTTTGCCAGCGCTTATAATATAGTCGACTCTATCAAGTAGATCCTCAATTACGTGAGAGGCATCCGTAGGGCTAGGCCTTCCCGATAAGTTCGCGCTAGGAGCGGCTATAGGAGTTGATGACCTCTCAATTAACAATTGAGCAACGGGATGAGCAGGCATCCTTACGGCTACCGTTGGCAAACCTGCAGTTACCTCATCTGGAACTAAAGGCTTTTTAGGGAGGATTAAGGTTAAAGGCCCTGGCCAAAACTTTTCGATTAAAGCCTTAGCAATCTCAGGTACCTCTCTTACAATAGAATCTAGCTGTCTTTCATGATAAATATGTACTATTAACGGGTTATCTAAAGGCCTTCCCTTCGCCTCAAAGATCCTCTTTACGGCATCTACGTTAAACGTATCTGCTCCTAATCCGTACACGGTTTCGGTAGGAAAAGCGGCTATTTTCCCCTCCCTAATGCC
>CAYQTV010000112.1:0-1396 GCA_964420525.1 uncultured Nitrososphaerales archaeon
TTAAATGATGAGTTATCGTAGGTTGAGATAGATCGAGAACGGCCGTTAATTCACATACGCACATCCTTCTCATATTTAACATCTTCAAAATCCTAACTCTAGTTGGATCAGAAAGAGCTTTATAAAACTCTGAGATCTTCTTGCATTCTTCCTCGCTAAAAGATCTCTCCAAAACTCTTTTAAGCTTCCTTACGTAGCTATCTAACTCGTCTAGAGAACATACCCCTTTTTTAACTAGTGTTCTAAGCCTATCCTCTACCTTCTTCACGGAAGCTATATCTTGAATTTCATATATTTAAAAACTTCGTTTGGATAGATAAATTTAAATACATAAATCTGAAATGTGTAGCCGTGATGGATGTAGCCGTTATCTTCATGCTTCTGATAACCGGCTTATTAGCCGGTTTTATAGGAGGGCTTCTTGGGATAGGAGGATGCGTTATCATGCTTCCCACACTTGTTTTCATATTCAATTATCCCTTACCTGAAGCTATCGGAACCACCATAACGGCTGTAATATTAACTGCTACATCAGGAGCTATAGCACATCTGAGGTTAAAGAACGTCGATTTGCAAACAGTGAAAATTGTCGGAGTAAGCGGAGGGGTGGGAGCTATTGTTGGAAGCTTACTATTTTTCTACGTATCTTCTCAAATTTGGTTATTGAACCTTATTTTGGGGCTAGCATTCCTATATGTTTCAATTAGGATGATCTACGAAGGGATACGGAGGCCTAAATTGAGTAGGGAAGACGAGAAAGTAATTCCCGGGAGTAACGCGATGAAGGGCCTAATAGGCCTCTTCATTGGGGTAATAACCGGAATAGTGGGTTTAGGAGGAGGCTACGCTCTAGTACCTTCCTTTATTTACTTATTAAAAGCGGGAGTAAGGATAGCCGTCGGCACCTCCCTTCCATCTTTTATAAGTATGGCCGTTATTAGTGGGGCGTTTAAGCTCTATCAAGGAGTAGTGGACATCATTGCCGCTTTAGCCTTAGGGATAGGAACGATCATTGGTGCGCAACTTGGAGCTAGGGCGGTACCAAAAACTCCTACATGGCTAATTAAGCTCATATTCGGTTTGGTATTCCTTTACGTATCATTGAAGTTTACCTTAAGCGGTATAAGTTACGTTGTGTAAGAAACTTTCATGATATATTACCTAGCTTCCTCACTAATTAAAAAATAATGAAAAATATACTGTTTTAAAGAGAAAGGTAACGTAGGGTTTTTATAGAACTTTAGAACTTCAAAAGATATGGTTCCTCCCTATAAGTTAGATGAAGTAGTCGAGAGAGCTGAACACGGCCCTATTTGTACCGAGAGCGATTTCGATTTAAAGATCCTTGTTCCCAACTTAAAACGTGTAATTAAGGAGTACGATATAGTGTATGATC
>CAYQTV010000112.1:1406-3942 GCA_964420525.1 uncultured Nitrososphaerales archaeon
GTCCTATTTGTGCTGAAAGCGATTTCGATCTAGAAATACTGTTCTCAACTTGAAACGTGTAATTAAGGAGTACGATGTAGTATACGACCTTAATAACGTGATACCGAACGACGATTCTCTAGCTAAGAGTGCATTTGAAGCTGCTTTCGATCTATACCTAAATACGGGCACTTACTGTACTACCTCTCATAGGAGGATTTTGTTTACGGAAGAGGAGATAAAGGAAGCTTTAGCTCTTCTACCAGGGGAGTTTGAAGTAGGTTATGGAAGAGATAAAAGGAAGATGAGAGCAAGGAAAATAGAAGATGAAAATCCTCCATTTTGCCTCTTTGGTCCTATGGGACAAGCATGTTCCGAGGAAATATACATCCAGTTAACGATGGGATATATGAAGGATCCATTAGCTGATGGGATATCTTCGCCTGCTTTAGACCGTATTAATAAGATAACGATTAAAGTTAGAGGGCCATCCGAAGTCATGGGATCTGTAGCCCATACAATGCTCGTTAAAGAGGCTGCGAGGAGGATTGGCCGTCCGGGGATATTCACCATTAGCGTAGCTACGGCTCCTACCGATGCCGCACAAATAGCAGCTAGCCATCCACAGTGGGGAAAATGGGTAACGGACGGAGGCTTCGTAGGCGCTCTTGCTGAGCTAAAGGTGGACTACGACCTATTGAGGAAAATGTTACACTTCCATCACTATGGTCAATTTGTATCGGCTTTAACCGGTCCTCTACTAGGAGGATATTGTGGAGGACCGGAAGGAACCGCCATCATTGCCATAGCATACCATCTCCAGGGCTTGCTCGTTCATCAAGCGCATTTCCAAGCTAGCTTTCCAATGCATATGATACAATCCTGTACTACGACTAGAGAAGTTCTATGGGCTACCAATTTAGCTTCTCAAAGCATCGCGCTCAATACCTCGATTATAACTTTTGCAAAGGGGAAGGCCGCAGCCGGCCCATGTACCGAAATGGTGCTGTATGAGAGCGCAGCACATGGTCTAACTGCTGTAAGCGGAGCTAACATGTACGTTATGGGGGCTGCGAGGAATAAGTATAAAGACAGGTTTACGCCGGTGGAGCCTAGAATGGCTTGCGAAGTGGCTTACGCGGTTTGTAAATCGAAGATGAAGAGAAGCGATGCAAATGAAATAGTAAAGGGAATCTTAAAGAAATACGAGGATAAGATACCCAACGCTCCCTTAGGCAAACTGGTACAAGAGTGCTACGATTTAAAGGGCATAAGGCCATCTAACGAATACCTTGAAATATATAAGAAAGTAAAGAAGGAGTTACGAGACTTGGGTATAGACTTTATTTTTTAATTTCACTCCTTTCCCAACTCCTCTAACATTCTGTAGTATTCCGCTCTACTTCTAGCGCTTTGGAATACGATTTCCCTTAAATCCTCAGTATACACCGTAATTGGTATCCCCATCTTCCTTATTTCATCTATTAGTTCGTAAATGGAGGCACCACACATGCTAGATGCTTGTGAAAGGGTTATCTTTCCCTTCTTGTATAGCTCTAAGGCTTTTTTCTTCTTCCATTGTGAAATTCCGAGATCAATAATTTCCTCCATAAATGAATTCAAATCGAGCCCTTCCTCCTTAATAGCCTCCTCAACTTTCCTCGCTATTTCCTCTTTAATCGTAATCGTGTAACTTCTGCTTCCCTTCATTTCGAAAGAGACCTATAGGCGGATAGGTATTAAGTTTAACTAGTAGAGGGAATTTTTATTACCGTGAATATATGATAAGGAATTGATGGCCTTTTACAAAAGGGAACTAATGTTTCTGTTGATAGGCGTTCTCCTTATTTCGTATTCTTCGCTATTCATACAATATGAGCGAGCGAACGCTACATCTAACTCTCATAACGAAGTCTTACTTATAAAGACGAGTAAAATCACGATAGCTGTAGATTCATCTAAACCTCTCTATCTCCTACAACCAAAAAATAGCGATGAAATACTAGTAGTGAAGTTAAACGGAATATACGAAGCTTGGATTCAACCTTATGAAAGCTTCAAAAGTTGGATGTTCTTTAACGATTCAGAGAACTATTCTGGCCAAATAATGAATAAGATAAGGAGGAGAGGAGTTATCGATCCATCAACTGCTGAAAAGTTAAGACAGTTAATTGATGACCTCAAAACTATTCTCAAAAGCCCATTAGGTAACTTAAATGAAACCATAGCAAAGATATCGAATTATAAACGTTTATTGGAGGGAATTAGATTACCGTACGACTTAAACTCAACGAAAAACGCCGTTGTCGAAAGCTTAACTGACATTGAAGGTATTTTAAACAAGAATAACGTCGAAAACCTAGGTCAAGTAATAGATAGGACCTTAAACTTGTTAGATGAGCTAGACAATTCTATATACGAGAAGATAGTTGAGGAGAGGGGTAAGGACATAGCTATATATGAGAAATTCATTAGAATTGAGGAATTTAGGGAAAGGGTCTTTAAGATAGCTAAGTGTTTACATCCCTTTTCATTTCCGTTTTCAGAAGGAAAATGG
>CAYQTV010000113.1:0-3916 GCA_964420525.1 uncultured Nitrososphaerales archaeon
TCATCCATATTTCCGAAGTCACGAACATCCTCAAGAGAGCATTGTCGATAGAGGATCTTTATTCGTTGCTGGTCGGGCTCCTCTCTCTGGACAACATTAAGATCATCGATGTCACGAAGGAGGACTACCTTGGTGCGGTAGAGTTAATGAAAGAGCTTAAGATCGATCCTAATGATTGCCTAGCTGTAGAGGTGATGAAGAGGGAAGGCTTAACCGAAATCTATACTTTCGATAAAGGGTTCGATAACGTCGATGGAATAAGAAGAATTCCACGCGAGATAGACCCGTAACGTACCCTTTAGAATGCTGGATAAAACTTCAGTTACGTTCAAGCTTTTCGGCAATGCTCACAGCGACGACCGCATTTACCATTCTCAGAGTCCTCGATGAATGAGGCCCAATCAGTTTGCTAATGTCTCTATATCTATACCTGTTGGCTTAACGACGAACTTTCCGGCCTTAAAAGCTCAAGCGTTAAGAGGTACATAAAATAGGCGTTTCAATAAGGCTCTATCATGAAATTTAGAGCCATTAACTCAATCGTGGCTATGCTGATATCGATCGTAGTAGTTGAGGTCGTAGTAGCTTGCCTTCTCATCGGACTTCGCGGCCGACCAGTTAACCAGGGTCTCGAAACGATAATTGTGAATTAAAATAACGACCGTTTAACGTGGTCGCGGAGAATCCGGTACGTAAGAGCGTAGCTTGTTACAACCGCATATATCTTAAACGTCATCGATCATCCTCGTTGGATATTGTTTTTTCGTCGTAACCCTTTACAGTATCGAGAAAAGCGTGAAGCTTTGATAATATCTCTTAGAGCATCGTCGAAGTACAAAGGGTTGTTTAGAGTTTCAATCAACTAAGCGAAGGAAATTCGAGCTAGAGGCTTTGTGAGAAAGCGCAGAATTAAGAATGAAATCCTTTAAGTACTCCAGCATTAACCGGCTATTCATAGCCCCACAGGGACGAAGCTATAAGCAACTTATTAAATGGCTTATATATTAGATCGTTAGCGCTCGTTTGGAAATGGAGGAGATAAGACCGCTGAAGGAAAGAAGGTTAAGGACCTTAGATATCACGTTAATTTGGATAGGAGCTGGAATATCCATAGCTGAAATATGGGCGGGTAACTACTTAGCTCCAGCTCTTCCACTGATTATAGCCATCTTGGTGAACATTATCGGACATATCATCGGAAACCTATTCATGGGAGCCGTAGCTTACGCGGGTTCTAGGGAGGGGGTTCCTACGATGGTATTGAGTAGAGGGGCTTTCGGAATAAGAGGTAGCTATTTAATTTCGACTTTAAACTACCTCCAGCTTATAGGATGGACCGCGGTAATGATTATAGTGACCGCTAAAGCGATAGATGAGGTTTTGAAGTTTTTAGGGGCTTTTACGAACTACTACCTCTGGGTTGTATTGGTAGGGTTAGGAAGTACGGTTTGGGCGTTCGTTGGCCCAAAAGTTTGGAAATGGCTACACAGGATCTCTATAACCCTGCTCTTAATCCTAGCTATATGGATGGGGATCGTCGCTTTTCAGGCATCCGGGCCAGCTCTGTTTACCTACGAACCTACTTACGAAATAAGCATAGCTGAGGGAATCGATGTAGTTGCCGCTATGCCTATTTCCTGGGCTCCTCTAGTTGCAGATTACGGTAGATTCGTGGCTTCTCCTATGGGCTCGTTTACCGGAACTTACGTAGGGTACTTTATCGCTAGCGGACTGTTTTACGCCATAGGATCTATAAGCAACGCCGGTATCGGAGCTCCAGATCCCATATCTCTCTTAGCTGGAATGGGGCTAGGAGCTCCGGCCCTGTTTATCGTTATCTTCTCGAGCCTCACGACCACCTTTTTAGACATATACTCAGCGGCTATAACTTTAAAGAACGTTTGGGTTAAGGCGAAATTAAGCAAACAGATAATCGTTGCAGGCGCTTTAGGCACTATCCTAGCTTTAGGTTTTCCAATGGAGCGGTATGAGTGGTTTCTGCTTTGGATAGGAGCTACCTTCTTCCCAGCTTTCGCTATAATAATCACCGATTACTTCTTCATTAAGGGGAGATACGTAGCAGACGAGCTTTTAGAGGTTAAGGGAAGGTACTGGTACAAAGGAGGCTTTAACTACATAGCCCTAATTTGCTGGGTATTAGGCTTCCTAATTTACGTAGGATTGGTATATTCCCCAGCTTACACGTACATAGGCGCAACTATACCTACTATAGCCGTAACCGCCTTGATCTACTACGTAACAGCGAAGTTAACGGGATAACTCATTAAATTTTTATTTGGAGAAAAGTGACGTTTGGATCATGATAGACTCTCATACTCACCTATTCATAGCTGGATACCTTGCTTTATCGAAAATGGCTAAAGCGGGGTATAATGGGGTAATCCAATGTGCTTTCATTCCAGTAAGACCAACGGGCTCTTCTACCTTTAAGGATCTATTTGATTGGATAGTATACGCAGAGGAGGATAGATGCAATAAGGTGGGCTTGAGGAGCTGTCCTGCCGTAGGAATTCATCCTCGCTGTATACCCTTAACCGAATATAAGAAGTGCTTAAGTATCGTTGAGGAGTATCTGGGTTTGGAGAAAGTAAAGGCTTTAGGAGAAGTGGGGTTAGAAGAGGGAAGTGAAAAAGAGGTGAGGCTCTTAGTAGATCAGCTTAAGATAGCTATTAAGCTGGATAAGCCCGCTATCGTGCACACGCCTAGAAGGAACAAGAAAGCCGTAACTGAGAAGTTAATTAGCGTACTCAAGGACGTAGGGATAAACGAAGATAGGGTAGTTATAGACCACATTAATGAAGAGGTATTCGATATCATTAGAAGAGAGCGTTTCTACATAGGATTAACTATTCAACCGGGGAAGCTAACTGTAGGGAGAGCGATTAAGTTAATTGAAAAGTTAGATAAAGATAGGATTTTAATTAATAGTGACGTTGGAAGAGAGGATTCAGATCCTTTAGCGATCTACAAGCTATTTAAGAGATTGGCCAGTAGGAAGATAATTTACGATAATCCGAGGAAGTTCTTTAACTTAAGCTAGCTCTAGTAAAAAACGTTAATATTAAGCCATGTACTGAAGACGAGAAGATGGAGAACCTTAGAGAAGGCCTTAGATGGTTAGATCAAGCTAAGGCGGATTTAAAGACGGCTAGGGATTGTTTAAAGAACGGAAATTTCTACGCCTCAGCCTTCTTCAGTCAATAAGCAGCGGAAAAAGGCTTTGAAAGAGCTTCTATACTCTAAGGGATATAGAGCTATTATTACTCATTCGGTAACTGATTTATTAGAGGAATGCTCTAAACATCACGATGTCTTTAGCTCATACATAGATTACGGAAAGGAGCTAGATAGACATTATATAGGAGCGAGGTATCCAAACTTTTATCCAGAAGGGCCCGGTATAAGTACTACACGGAGGAGATGGCTAAGAAGTGCGTAAGCTATGCAGAGTCGATATTGAGAGAAGTAGGGAGGTATTTGAAAAAATAGGTTTGTACGTTAATAAGCTCGTTGAAGAACTCAATCCTTACTTAGTTATTTTATTCGGATCCTTCGCTAGGGGAGATGTAAATGAGGGATCGGACGTAGATATCTTGATGGTAGCGGATTTCAAAGAGCCTTTCTTGGATAGGATAAAGAAGCTGCTAGATTTAAACGAGTTTAAAATACCGATCGAACCTATTGGATATACTATAGACGAGTTTGAGAAGATGAAAGAAGAGAGGAATCCGTTTATACTTGAGGTTATTGGAAGAGGAAAGGTGCTATATAAAAGGGTTAATCTAAGGTAGTCGTTCTACGTTCTTCAGTTACTCGTTTACTGAGTTGATGTCTATTACTCTGTAATGGGATACAAGCCATTCTACACATACGTTTCCTTCTCATATTCTTTTTT